>JBGQIG010000134.1:0-7550 GCA_041498365.1 Terriglobia bacterium
AATTCTTACGCTCTTACAGGGGGCACTTGCTGGGATTCGCGATGAATATAGCGTTCTCTCAGGATTGATCTGGGTCGGATTTGGATTTTGGGTGGA
Source organism: Terriglobia bacterium (assembly GCA_041498365.1). GTDB lineage: Bacteria > Acidobacteriota > Terriglobia > Terriglobales > Acidobacteriaceae > JAIQFF01. The sequence continues at coordinate 97 of JBGQIG010000134.1, forward strand.
GCAGCGCTTTAGCGCTGCAATCAAGCCGGCCCGGTGCAGGCTTCAGCCGCTGAGGTAGCTCGGGGGGCTGAAGCCCATCGCAAGACAGTAGCTGTATGCAGGCCTGAAGGCCTGCTCCACCCTTTGACAGAGGACTGTCATGCACGGCATTTGTTCTCAAACTGAGCCACTACCCGACCCTAGGTATCTTGACTTCCGCTTTGGGGCGCGGTAGCCTCAAGTTGCTTGGCAAGCGTGCCCAGATTAATGGCACCGAAAGGTTCGTAAAAGCCCCGCGCAGATGCGGGGCTTTTGCTTCGCTTTCATTTGAGTGCCCAAACTAACTCTTTGTAATCTCTCCCACCGCGCGGTACGCGTGATCAATCGCCCCATCGGTGTAGGCATAGGCGCCGGCGTCGGCATTGGCAATTGCGATGCGTCCGAAGGGTTGGCGCGCCACTTCGCAGGGCGTCTCTCCGCCTTCCAGCCAGAACTTGTCCCATAGCGAGTTGTATTCGTAGGCGTAGCCGTGCGGCCAGCGGTTCACAGTGATCGCCGTGATGTCATTCGCGGGATCAAAACCTCCCGGTCCCACCACCCGGGCTAACTGTGCGCGGATGTTTCTCTCCATGGTTTCAAATGCCGTGTTGAAGAGTTCCACCTGGCCTAGAGCGTGCTGGTCGCGCGCGGGGAGTCCCGGCTTGCAGGGCGTCTTCACCATGTGTATGACGATGGGCTCCTCCGGTTTGCGCGAGCATTCGTAGCCGCCGATACTCACCGCCAGGTCCAGATTCATGGACGTATGGTATCCACCCGGGGCGTAGATCGCGTTTGTACCCACCTTCTCGAAGGCTTTCCAGTTCCGGATGGCGACATTGGTGTAGAGCAACGGAACCTTGGCCGCGGACGAGAGGGCCTTTTTCTGCTTGTCGGGCAATTGCTCGCAGATGTAGGGAATGACCACGTGCCAGCAGGCCAGAATGCAATGCGCAGCGCGAACCGTGTACACTTTGCCGCCTCGCGCGTATGCGACTTCCACTTCCCTGGCGCTGGCTGGATCGCTCTGATGCCTTACCCGTACCGCTGTGCTGTTCAAACGGATGCGGACCGGAGAGCCTTCCTGGTCCAGCTTTGTGTAGTCCGCCCGTGCCATGACCACGTCGGTCGCGGAGCGGCCAGGGATCGCTTCGGGAATGAGGGTGCGTACCAGCAGGCGCGCGATGGAAGCATTGCCATCCGGAAAGTGAAAGAAGTATTTATCCGCTTCCTGGTTGCGGATAGCATCGCGATTCATGCCTTTCCCCGGCGCAGGATCGAGATTCATGCCGCTGAAGCCGGGCGCTCCCAGTCCCCATGCATCCTGGGCGCAGACCGCGTCAAATCCCACTCCAAACAAAGGGTGGGGCATCGCCTGAAACAGTTTCACCAGTTCGGGGCTGACTCTCGCCAGATCGCTCAGAAAGCTGTTGTAGCTCATGCGGGCCAGACGGTCCTTCTTTTCGTCCAAACTGAGGCCAGGAAGATAGTCTTTCCTTTCGGTCACAAGCCGTTCGTAGTCGGCTTTGGCTTGCTCGGAAAGCGGGGCCTCCTTCAAGAACGCTTCCAGCGCATGGGCTCGCACTTTGTCGGTTTCGCTCTCTCCGCCTACGCGCGGCATGGGATTTGTGGCAAGCGCGTCCGCGCCGAATGTCTCCTTATCGAAAAAGATCTTCGGGCTCATACCAAAGGAGCGGTACAAGTTCTTGGTCACATACCTGGGGTAGGATGGAACATCAATCCCGAGTTCGTTGATTAGTCCCTTGGCTACTGCGCTGTAGGGGGCAGGGCTCTCGATGGAAAAGGTTCCGCCAAAGCCCAGCAGCGTGCGATTGGCGGAGTGGAATTCGTTGCGTTTGGCGTGTCCGCCGAAATCGTCGTGATTCTCGAGGACGAGTACGCGCGCCTTCGGCCCGGCAACCTTGCGAAAGAAGTGAGCCGCGGAAAGACCACTGATTCCGCCACCGACAACGACCAGGTCGTAGGCCTCACCGGTGTCGGCCGGCGGTCCTGCCTGCTCCCAGAACATGCCGTCGCGCAGGCTGTGAGCCAACTCGAACGATCCCGGATGGCTGCCGCGCAATCCGGTCAAGGCGGGTGGGTAGTATGGGGAAGACTTCTTCGCCCCGGCCTGCCTGTCGGCGGCAGCAAGGAAATCGGAAGGAAGAACGGCCGCGCCGGCCGCGAGCGCGACCCCGTTCAGAAAATCACGCCGCGTAATTCCGCGACCCATTCCCAGTTCTCGATCTTTCCAATCGTTCACAGGATTCCCCGGAATGTATGCTGCGAGCAAGAGCCAGCAGAGGACGAGTAGGAACTCCGTCGCTAAATCGATAAGATGTCTATGGCCGGTCGAGCTTAGGGCTCCGCCTTCTTTACCGCCGATTCCGCTCCCTGGAACCCGATACGGCTGTGGGTGCCATCGCAGAATGGTTTCGTCACCGATCCGCCGCAACGGCAGAGAGAAAATGCCGGCTTGCCAGTCAGGTCATACTTATTGCCGTCGGCGTCGACCAATTCGATCGTGCCTTCGGGATCTTCCACCCGATACGGGCCGTTCTTCCTGACAGTGATTTTGACTGCAGCCATGAAGCCTCCCAGTTTTGAGTATTGGTAAGAAGATAGCAGCTTTTGGCAACAGCTTTCAGCTCTCAGCCAAATCCTGAGGAGTAGATGCTGCAGGCTGAAAGTTGAGAGCTGACAGCTGAAACCTTCTACGCGGCCGCCCACCTCGTCCCCAGCAGGCTTTCGTAAAGCTCGAGATATTGATCGATCATGCGTTTGGAAGTGAAGCACTCGCGCGCCCGTTGATAGGCACGATTGCCGTAGGTACGGCACAGCTCGCGCTGGTTACTCAGGCGCCGGATCGCAGACGCCAGACTGGCGGCATCATTCTCGCGGAAATAGAGAACGGCGTCACCCCATATCTCCCGGAATGCCGGAATGTCGTTGGCGACAATGGCGCAGCGGGAGAACGCGGCTTCTACCGCTGCCATGTCGAAAGGTTCGTAGCGCGAAGTTGCGGCATAAATTGCGGCCCGGCTGTAGAGGGTGCGCAGCTGCGCCTCGGTTTGTGGGCCCTTCAGCGCGACATTCACTTCATCAATCGAGAGTTTGACGTCGGCGCGAATCGGAATCTTGAACGCGCCGTGGACGGGTGTGTCCGACCCTACGATGCAGATGGGAAGGGGGTGAGTGTGCTGGGTGAGCAGTGAGATCTGCTTACCGGCATCCCATAGCCGGCCTACCGCGAGGACGGAATCATCTTTGCCCACGTAGGGGTTGAAGAAAATAGGATTTCGCCCGTTATAGATGACAGTTTCGTGTCGTGCCCGGGTGTAGCAGGCTCGGATGGTGTCCCGCATCCAGACTGACGGAGCCACGGCGACACTGGCCATAGCCAAGCCCCGCGTGATAACTTCCCGGTACCATTGCAGCCACCGATCCGGCTTGGGCTCATGTCCGTGGACCGCCTTCCACCAGGTGATCAGATCGCCGTGCGCCACGACGACACGCGGGACCGGCACCGGAAGACTGCCGTAGCACAACTGGTTCAGGTGGAGCACATCGGGTTTCAGTTCTTTCACCAGCGCCGTGAGATAGGCTGAGGAATCTTTAAGATCCTGCTGGCCTTCGTGCATCCAGTCCAGGCGGAATGCAGTGGGGCGGTACTCCAGGCCATGCAGATTGTCCATCCAGAGAGTGTGCTGGGGCAGGGGGATCTCGCCGAAGCTGACCAGGGTGACCCGCAACCCGCGGCTCACCAGCCCGGAGACCAGCTCACGGGTGTAAGTCCAAGTACCACTCAAGGTGTCGGCGGTGACCAGAACGTGCACTAGTATCCCCTGGGAGAGTACGGGGAAGCCGCAAGAGCAGCTCCGCGTCTCTTTGTGCTGCGTTATTGTAGTGCGGGAATGGGAATGTCGGAGAAGGATTTTCGCTGGGGGGACGGGGCGTGCGCAAAATGTTGCACACCACACGAGAATCTCGATGAGAAAAGCGGCAGGAGACGGCCACAATACTGATACTTAAAGGTACAGGGTGAAGCAGCGGTTTAGCGCTGCATCAAAGCCCGCATTTTCAGCGGCAGGCTCATAGTCTGATGAAAAAGTCGAGATAGGTACCTCAGGGCTAAAGCCCTCACTCATTTTGAAGGCCCATTGCAGGGCCAAGGCCCTGCTCCACCCAAACCTAGAGTTTTTCAGAGGTCGTCTCAGCACTGAGATAAGGCAAGCTAGCGTTTCCGTAGTTTCGTCAGGAGCCGTCGAGCTTGGCGCGGACTTCCTGAGCCAGTTCGTAGACGGTGCGCATCTTTGCTTCGGCGGCGCTCTGAAGGTCTGGGGCCCGCAGCGCCATTTCACAGGAAAGAAGAAGTGCGGTTACCGTGCTCTTGAGTTCGTTGCGGAGAGCTTGCTGTGCCTCCTGCCGGACCACCAGGACTTCCTTCTTATGGCGCCGCAGAGCAGCGCGCAGTTCGCGCACGATACGGTCCATGCCGCTGATCGCAAAGTTCACATGCACCGGAATGGCTGTCCCGATATGTTCCAGCACCATATCGCTTTCGACAGGCTCGGTCTCAAGGAATGCCTGATCGATGAGAACCGCCACGAATTCCTGGGCACGCAACTGGGCCAGCGCCTGGGATAAGGTCGCCGCCACGTGGGTTTCTTCCGAGGTGACTTGTTGAATCGCCTGTGCACAGCCCCGAGCTTTGGCGGAAGGCGTAATAACTAGCAGCATGACGGTATCTCTAGCACGTTCCCAGCCATGAGCGCGGCGCTGAAAACGGAGGGGTTATTAGGTGGCCCGCCCTCTGTTCTTCCCAGTGCGGGAAGCCAGATCAAAATCAGGAGGAGTTCATTAGTTCTTCAGGCTGGTCAAGTCAGTTCATCGCTGCTGGTGAAGCGGATCTCACGCCTATCCACGATCAATCAGCAGGATCGTCTGCAAGAGTACATTGGCACCGTTGGCACAATCCTGCCAGTTGGTGGATTCCTTGGGGGAATGGCTGATGCCATTGATGCTGGGGACAAAGATCATCCCGATGGGACCGACCTTCGCCATCATCTGGGCATCGTGACCAGCACCGCTGGGCAATCGCATGGTCTTCAGCCCGAGCCCTGCCGCAGCCGCTTCAATCTTCGCCTGCATCTCCGGGTCGGCCACAGCCGGAGGATCATGCTCCACCTTTTCCATAATGATCTCTGTTCCAGTCTCCTGGGCGATCTCCTGCGCGCGCTTCTGGATCTCATCTCCCAGCCGTGCAATTTTGTCCGCGGAGAGATCGCGTAACTCAATGGAATGTCTTACCAAACCAGGCACAACGTTAGGAGCATTGGGAAATACTTGCAGTCTCCCTACGGTGCCCACTTGCCGCCCAGGCTCTTGTGTCACTACAGTTTGGACCGATTCAATCAGCTTGGCGGCCGCCAGTAGCGCATTGTGCCGCTCTTTCATCGGGGTAGTTCCCGCATGGTTGGCGAAGCCACGAATCTCCACCTCGTACCTGTCGATACTGACGATCCCCTCGACCACGCCGATCGGAACATCGGCCTTATGCAAGGTGCCGCCCTGCTCGATATGCAATTCGAGGTAGCAGCGGAATGCGCCGGGAGCAAAACGCGCCTCAGCCAGCCGCGTTGGGTCACCCCCAAGTTTGCGAACGCCGTCGGCCAGCGAGATTCCGTTGCGCACGCGACTGAAATCGCTCGGCCGCAACACACCTGCGGCAGCGCCCGCTGCCTGCAAAGCTGCCTTCCTCATCTGTCCAGATAACCATTTGCAGCGGATGTCGCGTGGTGACGTTGCGTTCCTTCAGTGTATGCATCACTTCAATCGCGGACAGCGAGCCCAGATCACCGTCGAAGTTGCCGCCACTGGGCACCGAGTCAATGTGCGAGCCAAAAAGGATTGGCTTCAGGCTTTGGTCTGACCCGGCTCGCGAGCCGAAAATATTTGCAGCCGAATCGACTCGCGGCTCCATGTCAAATCCACGCATTCGCTGCATCACGTAATTCCGGCCAGCAACGTCGGCATCCGAGAAGCCGACACGACTGACACCGTCAGCGAAGGTGCCGCCCGCAGGTCGGCCGTAAAGGCTAAGTCCTTCGAGACTCTCCCGCAGTCGATCCGCATTGATGCGCAAATCGGAGGTTGACGCCTCAGACGAGTACAGGAAGCCAGGGACAGCTGCACCGACAGATATCAGGGCCAGACTGGAGAGTAGTTCGCGGCGGTTGATCGACATAGCGATCACGATCTTAGACTTTATGACGTGCCCGCGCTACCTCAACATTGCATTCGGGCCTCACCATTCCATGGACGCATCGCGAGGCCTTAGTCTTGCGCCACATACTCCTTCAGCTTCCGGTATAGCGTGGTCTTGCCGATACCCAGCATGCGGGCCGCGAGCAGCTTGTCGCCGTTCAATTGCGCAATCGTGCTCAGGATGGTTTGCTTCTCCAGTTCCGCCATGGGCAGGATTTGGGCCTTGCCGTTGCCGTCCGTCGGTATGTGGCCGGGAGCGCCATGGATGGCGCTGGGCAAGTCTGAAACCTGAATCACCGGACCGGAGGTGAAGGCGCAGGCACGCTCCAGGCAGTTTTCCAGTTCCCGCACGTTGCCTGGCCAATCGTAGGCGAGCAGAGCTTTCATGGCATCGTCATTCAGATGACGTTCCTGTCCCGAGGCTCGCGACAAGCGCTCCAGGAAATATCCGGTCAACAGGGGAATGTCCTGACGCCTGTCCCGCAGCGGCGGAATCTTCAGGCTTAGTACGTTGAGGCGGAAGTAAAGATCTCGCCGGAAGGTCCCCTGTGCTACCGATTGCTCCAGATCGCGATTGGTGGCCGCCAGGATTCTGACGTTGATCGCAATACGTTTGGTGCTGCCCACAGGGCGAATCTCGCGCTCCTGGATGGCGCGCAGCAGCTTCGCCTGAAGATCGACGGGAAGCTCTCCCACTTCGTCCAGAAAAACCGTGCCGCCTTCGGCGATCGCCAGCAGGCCGTCCCGGGATTGCACCGCTCCAGTGAACGCACCTTTGACGTAGCCGAACAACTCGCTTTCGATCAGTGTGGGAACCAGCGAGCCGCAGTCCACCGGAATAAACGGTTTGTCGCGGAAAGGCCCGGAGAAGTGGATGGAGCGCGAGCCACCATTCCCTTGCCTGTCCCGCTTTCGCCCAGGATCAGCACGGGATGGCTGCTGTGGGCCGCTTTGGCGATAATGCGGTAGAGCTTCTCCATTTCTGGCGCCCGGCCGACGATGCTGCCGAAACCCAGCTTGGACTTGATTTTCTCGCGCAGCGTCCGGTTTTCTGTTTTCAGCCTCAGGTGGCCCGAGACTCGCTCCAGCAGCAATCTCAGTTCTTCCATGCTGAAGGGCTTGGTCACGTAGTCGTAGGCCCCGTTCTTCATGGCCTGGACTGCGGATTGGAC
>JBGQIG010000135.1:0-7541 GCA_041498365.1 Terriglobia bacterium
GGACGAAGTGGGGGACATTCCTCTGGAACTGCAGCCGAAGCTGTTGCGGGTACTGCAAGACCAGGAGTTCGAAAGGTTGGGCAGCACCCGCACGATTCGAGTCAACATCCGCCTGATCGCAGCCACCAACCGGGATCTGGCCCAGATTGTGGCGGAAAAGGAGTTCCGCAGTGACCTGTATTACCGGCTGAACGTATTCCCTATCCACATGCCCTCGCTGAGGGAACGGAGGACGGACATTCCCATGCTGGTTCGACATTTTGTGCAGAAATTCTCCCGCCGGATGAATAGGCAGATTGAGACCATCCCCAGCGACACAATGAATGCATTAGTAAACTGGGAATGGCCCGGCAATGTGCGGGAGCTCGAAAACCTCATGGAACGGTCTGTGATTCTCTCCGAGGGCCCGGTGCTCAACGCGCCTTTGGCGGAGTTAGCTGGCGGCCGCGAAATGAACAGCGATGGCACGCTTGAAAGTCTGGAACGCCAGTACATCATTCGGGTACTGCGCGAAACCGGTGGAGTTATTGCCGGTCCTCGTGGAGCTGCTGTGCGACTGGGCATGAAGCGCACAACGTTGCAATCCAGAATCTTGAAAATGGGAATCTCTCGCCAGGAATATGAATGATGATTCCGGCGGGCAGGACCCTGAGTGACGACCTGTCGGCAGCGTGCCGCAAGACCGGCAGCGCGTTTCCCCATAAGAGCAAAATCCTGATCTCTGCTGCGGAAGAATAAACCTGTGTTTGCAGCGACTTAGGTCTGAAAGGCAGTTTGGAACTCGGGCTGCGAAGAAGACCCGGTCGGGCACTCACCCGTAGGTGCCAAGCGATTCCCCTCGAAATCCTGCGAGATTGCCACGACCCGGCTGGCGGACGAGATGTTGGACGCTGGGAGACGGGGGTCGAATTGTTGCTTTCAGAGCGCAACCAGGAACCGAACCGGCGCAACAGAACCCGAGCCTTCTCCTTTAGTGGACTGGTAAGAACGGGCGCGATTCTCGGTCAAGTAGGGCCGACCGTGGAGAACGATGGTCAAGCCTTTTCAGCCCGGTCGCTGGAAGCGCAACGAGAGAAAACCAGGGCGAGCCGCCCAAATGAGGGGCGCATCGATCTTCTCTACCTGTTCGTATGCAGTTTGCTATGGCACAAGGAGGCGAATACGGGTGCCGGCTGGGAGCTGGTCAGCGGCCTGAGGTCGTCAGGACAGGCGGCGCGGGTCGCAGAAGCGTTGCTGGCGGAAACCGAACATGCGCCGCTGCGAGGTCGAGACTTGCGTTGCGCGAAGGCGGTTTCCGACAACGCGGTCCAGGAGCCTAAGCCAGCGACACCAGAGATTGGCAAGGTGGTGATGACGATGAATACGCCGTACGGATTGGAAATCATCGAGAGCTGTGTCACCTGTAAATTGAGGAAAGATAAATGGTTTTGTGGCCTTTCTTCCGACGTGTTGAAATCCTTTAGTGCCGCCAGCCATCTGAGTACCTACCCCGGAGGTGCACTCTTGTTCGTCGAAGGCCAGGTGCCTCGAGGCGGATTAGTCCTGTGCTCGGGCAAGGTCAAGCTCTCGACGACTTCTCGCGATGGCAAAGTGCTCATTCTAAAAATGGCCGAGCCCGGCGAAGCGCTGGGCCTGAGCGCGGTAATTTCAGGGACACCCTATGAGGTGACGGCGGAAACGGTAGGACCATGCCAGGTGAACTTTATCGACCGCGAGTCCCTGATGAAGCTTTTGGACAGATATGGAGAACTGGGGCTACACTCCGCCCAAGCCCTGAGCCGGGAATTTCAGTCCGCCTACCGTGACATCCATGAATTGGTGCTGGCTCGTTCGTCCGCGGGCAAGCTGGCGCGGCTCCTGCTCTCGTGGAGTGGCGGCCGCGAGAGGGAGAGCGGAGCCAGCGAGATTCGTATCCGGTCCAGTATGACCCATGAAGAAATAGCGCAGATGATCGGTTCATCCCGAGAGACGGTTACGCGCCTGCTGAGTGAACTTAAAAAGAAGGAGCTGATTCGTCTGGAAGGCTCGACCTTGGTGATCCGCAATCGCCCCGCTTTGGAAGCGCTGGCTGCGTAGTAATAGTTAGCGGCCCGAAAGGCGGCCGGATCCTCCAAGCGGCGAATCCAGCGTCCAGCAAGGGTTTTCAAGGAGTTAGCCTTACCGAAAAATCCAACAATCGGGGTATTTCGGGGGGATTCGGGAAGGTTCATGCAGTGGAATATGCAGTAGCTCATGGCCGGGCTATCGCGCAGCCTTGAGCCGCCGGCCCGGCGGGTGCGCGACACTCGCCCCGGCGGGTTTCACCCGATCCGCGTGGTGTGTTATCGCCACCCGGCCAGAACTCTCGGCGGGTTGTGCCGTCATCATCTATATAGGTCGGTGCCCTCTTGACGCCTTTCGCGTGGCTCGCCTCCACGAACGCAGGGTAGAGTCTCGCGTTGACCGTGGCCGTCATGCGTGCCACGTTGTACCGCACAGTGTTTGGCCGCGAACCATCCCGCTCGTGCTGCTCCCACCCATAATTTTCGAGCGCAAGCCGGGCTGTCAGATCACGCATCTTGCGCTCTGTTCGCCATCCCTCGGCCCACGGCTTCCGAACATGGCGCACATAGGGCTTCCGTTTCTTCCAGTACTTCTCTCGCCACCGTTCCTCGTCGCCTTCCATCGGTGGAATCGTGAACACGTAAAGGACACGCGGTTTTCTCCGTCGATAAAATTCCAAGTCCTTTTCGGCTTCCGCCTTGAGGCGGGAAAAGTGTTCAGCTAATTTTTGTGAGTCTGTCGGCAGAGGCGGAACTTTGTCCTTGTGTCGCACGCGGCCCGAGGGAGTCAGTTCAATTTCCGGGCGAGGGCGCTCCGTGAAATCGGACCACTTAGCGAACTGCGCAGGAGCGGCAAATTCGAGGGGCGCCGTGCAGTCCGATAGAACCGGCACAATCCGCGGGTTAAACCAGCCTAGGTGGAAAAGAACAGCATCGGCATCAGGACGAATCTCCCAATGGCGCAGCATCGTGGCGAAGGTACCGCTACCTTCCCGCCCTTCCTCGCCTTCCTGCTCGTCCTCTTCGTCGTAAACGGGCTTCTTGGGGAAAGCGAGAATCGCCACGCCATCTTTCCGACCAGATCGACGGTAGCCGCCAGGGGCCTCCGCTGTCCGCATCCGGCAGCGTGGATTATAGGGGCAGATTTCGTGATCGCCGGGGTAGTAGTGCCGCCCGATCGTGCCACGCGATGTCAGATAGAAGACACCCTCACGGGGGAAAGTTCGCAGACCCAAACGCAAGGGATGGCCGGGAGACATGCTGTAGGGCTTCAGGCGCGGTGGCTTGGGTACCAATAAAGGATGGCAGACGGTGCAGTAGTTGGCCTCCCTACCGTCCTCCGTGTCCGTGGCGACAAGGGTGCCATGGGGACAGCGGCGGTATCGGTTTTCGTCGAGCCTGTCGGGGTCAATCCAAAGGGTGTACTCCGCAAGCCAGCGGGCGTATGCCTTGACGTAACTTTCCCGCCAATCCAGGCTCGTATATCCTTCAGGCCATCGGGTCCGAACCCACGAAATGCCAGTCTTTGTCGGCACCCCAAGATTCTGCACGATCCCTGCCAGCCCGTCAACATCAATTGTGCACGATTTTAGACGTATATATTTAGAGGGGGGTAACGCCTACTCTAACCAGTCCTGCCATCGGCGCCCTTGACCGTCGGTGGTAGGGCTGGCAACCCTTGTCAAGGAAGTCACATGGAACCCTTACTACTCAACCTGGAGCAAGCCAGCCAGCTCCTCAACCTAACCCCGCCCCAGCTCTATGAGCTCCTGAGAACCCGTAGCCGCGCCCGCCAGCGAGTACCGGTGCCGTTCGTGAGGATCGGTAAAAGATGCATGTTTCGGAAAGAAGCTTTGCAGCAGTGGATCGCAGCCCTGGAACAAGGGGGTGCGCGATGACGTTCTCTGCCATCGAACAAGCCCACCTGAATCGGGTGGACGAATTGAACCGCAGTATGCCGTTGCTTGCTGCGATAGATCAGGCCAACCTAGAGTTTTTCCCCCCGCGCCAAGCGCGACCCCCATTCAAAGGCCCGCGGCCGCCTTTGGAAGTTCGCGGTGAAGGTGAAGGACGCCACCCCATGATGATGTCAGAGATTGCCGCCAGGTGGCGCGGGCAATCGGAGGAAGAGTTTTTTGATGAGGTGTGGCCGCTGAACCTCAAGTATTGCGATCCGCCGAAATCGGAAGCGAAGATCCGCGACCAGATCAAGTGGGCCATGCGGAAGCAGCCGGTATCAAGCAAGGGACCACAGGTGATTGTAGGGCAGCCGAAGGCAGAGTGGACTCTGGAGAACTTCACCGCCGTGGAATCGCGCCCGATTAGATGGCTCTGGAAGGACTATCTGGCCTTGGGCAAGATGACCACGGTTAACGGGGAGCCCGGCTCAGGAAAGAGCCTCATCATGTTGGACACTGCGGCCAGGTTGACCACGGGGCAAGAGTGGGCAGACGGCGCGCGCAACACTGTGGAGCCTTGCGACGTGCTCCTGCTCACCTTGGAGGAGGACGCCGCAGACACTATCAAACCCAGGTTCCTTGCCGCTGGTGGCGATCCTCGGAGGTTATACCGGATCGTCGTCAAGGGCAGAGCAGCATTCTTCAAGATCGAAGATGACCGGGAGCGATTGGTCCGGGTATTCCGGGAGCACTCAATCAAGCTGGTGATCCTCGATCCCATGTTGGATTTCATCTCGGCAGAGGCCAACAAGGATTCGGATGTCCGGGATGTCCTGACTCAGTTGGTTGACCTGGCACAAGAGTTCGAGTTCGCTGTGGCCGGTATCAATCACCTAAACAAGAAGAGCGACCTCGCAGCAATGCACCGGGTAGCCGGAGCCCGTGGCTGGACCTCGGTAGCAAGAATCAACTTCCTGGTGGGCCGGGGTGAGAAGGAGGTCGACGGAGCCAGCCTGCGCCACGTATGTCCGCTCAAGCTGAACCTATCCGCCGATGATCGGGGCAGCTTGGACTTTACCATCAAGACGCGCCCGGTAACGGACGGAATGATTATCGGGCATGAGTACGCTTACGTGAATTGGATGGGACGGGGCGCAGCTTCAGCAGATGAAATCACGATGGCGAAACCGGGAAAGGGATCGATGGTAGAAAGTTGGCTGCGGAACTTCTTGAAGGGTGCGCTCTGGGTGCCCGCGAAAGATATTCACGAGGCAGGGAAGGACGAAGGATTTAGTCGGGGTCAGATCAAGCGCGGGCTGGATCAAATTGAAGCGGAGTGGCGCAGGACGGCCACAGTACCCTCGATCACGGAGTGGCGACTGCCAGTCAGCTCACAGTTGGCCCAGCCGGAAGCGGCGGGAGGCTGAGTGAGCCAAGTAGGCCGAGTAGTAGTAGTAAAAAACCTTTCCGGACCTCAAACCCACGCCAATTCCCAGTTGGCTCACTCGGCTCACTCAGCACGTCTCTGCTCTTTACGTGAGCCGACTGGACTGCTGAGCTGAGTGGACCTGCCGTCAAGCTAAGACGAGACGAATCTTCTAAGCGACGGCTTCCCACTTCACGCCGCTAATGACGGCTTCCCACTGCTTTGGCCGAGCCCCACAAGCGAGCGCGTTTAATATTTTCTCATCTTTAAGACAACTCAACGATGCAGTGACGATGCAGTAGCCTCCGCATATCATTGCCCCCGTTGCACTTACAACCGCATCCCGGTTCGATGAACCGTCTACCCCGCCGTTCATTCGCCCTTTTTGAGCGAAAACCGCGGCGCAAGTATCTGCTGTATCAATAACTTACATTCCGGCATATGCGAGGAAAGAATTACTTTTGCGGAAACCGGAGGCCGCCGGGCGCCCCCCCATACCCTCTCCGGCCGAACCCGGGCCATGGCACACCCCAGATTTCACTTTGAGTTGGCGGAATCCGACCCCGTGGTGGTTGCGGTGTCCGAACTGCTGATGCCCTATGATGCTCGGCTGATGCGGTGCTATCCGATATGCACTCGGATCAATCAAGTGGCTAACGACGACGAGGAATGCTCTGCACCCGTGGAACTCGCCCAGATTCAGAATCGTCTCTTTTCGTAGCGGGGACTGTGAGGCTAGACGGCTACCGCCAAAATAGCCTGCAAGCACTCGCTTACCTATTCGGTGACGCGAATACACCCAAGGCGACGGCCTCAAGAGCGAAGGCGGTCATCCATAGAGTCGTGCGGACTTTGTGCGCCTTTTCCCAAGGGCTCCAGATTTCTCGGAAGTTGTCCGGCGGGGCCGCCGGATTCCACGTCATGAGTTGATCGTTGATCGGGAAGTTCACGATCACAGTGAGGGCAAATGCGAAGGCCATTGCCCCCACCGCCAAGGCTACCAGCCAAAATTCAGCCCTGTCCCAGCGCGCACGCACTAGGATCAGCCACGCAAGGGAGCTTACGATGGCGGTCAGCGTCAAGGCTGGCAATATCTTCACGACGTGAACGTGGATGATCTGTTGTTGTTGAATAAAGCTGAATGCGCTTAGCTTCGGCCGAGCAAACGCAGTTCCTATGAGATCACCGAATAAGAAGCCAGTGAATAGCCCGCAGGACAGAATCGCGATGACTCGAACTGCACCTAAGATGCTCATCTGTGCGCTCCTTCGACCCGAAATGCAGGGCTGACGGTGTTGGCATATTACCGGATCGCCTTTGCCAAAGGCTACGAGGCGTACCATTAGACATGAGCAGATTACATCCAAAATGCCCCGACTCAGACCCTTCTGATCGGTCGGTAGCTGCCGATGTCCTCCTTCGGACAAGAGCCAGACGAGGAAGAAGACGAAGAGGAAGACGAAGGCTACGGCAAAAAAGATGACGATGATGACGACAGCCACGACGGCTACTCGGAGCGAGCGGGCCCTGATTCAGTGGGTGAAGGATGAAGCGTGAACATTTCGTCGAGGTAGTCGAGGAGGCGCTCGACTCGCTCCCGCAAGAATTTCGCAGTCGCATTCGTAACGTTGCTGTTCTGGTAGAGGATATGCCGCCGAACCAGCCATCACCGCAGTCGGGGCAGCAAGGGCGGCTGCTTCTGGGTCTCTTCCATGGCACACCCACGACCAAGAAGAGCATATTTGACCTGCCGACAGGGCCCGATCACATCGTGCTCTATCAGAAGAATATTGAAGCCGTCTGCTCCAGCGAGGCCGAAGTCCGCGAACAGATCCGCCTTACGGTCATGCATGAACTGGGTCACTATTTCGGGATGGATGAGAACCAACTGAAGGATGTTTAGCTCACGTCGCTAGGGTGAGAGGCTGTGGTCAATGGCAACACTGCGACTCACGCCCGCACAGATCGCTCAGGTCTCCGGCCTCGTTGCCCAATACATTGCAATCCAGCGCGAAGGGTACGCCTCCCGTGCTGTCCCGTTATCTGTACAACAGAGGGCTGCCATGGTCGGATTCTTCACTCCGCAACTTCTCGATAGCACGCGACCCCTGGTGCTACAGGGCGAACGGGTGGCCAACCCAGATTTCTATCCGATGCTGAGAAGCTTGGGCTTCA
>JBGQIG010000136.1:0-7522 GCA_041498365.1 Terriglobia bacterium
ACGCCGCGCCGCCGCGAGTGCGCGTCCGAGGGGATCGGGCCGGAGGTTGAACCCGTGCGTGTACTCTTCCTTGTACATCATTGACAGCATGGCCCAACAATCCGCATGACCCGGAGCCTGCTGGACCGCCCGCTCCAGGCCCGCCCTCGCCGCGGCATGCTCTTCAGCGTTGACGCGCTGGAAATGCGCGAAGCTGCGCAGCAATGCCTCGTATGGGCTCAGCCGGTCCGGATCCCGGTTGCGAAGCGCTTCACTCATGGTGTGCGGCAGAACGCCGTGGGTGTCGGCGACAGTGGAGACGATCCGAGGGACGACGTCGTCCTGGAGCTCAAAAATAGCTTCCGCGCGAAAGGGGCGATCATAAGTCTCTGCCCACAGATTGACACCTGAGCTCGCGTCGACGAGCTGGGTCGCGATGCGCAGCCTGGTCCCCGCCTGGCGAAGGCTACCCTCCATTACGTAGCGTGCGCCGAGCTCCTGGCCGGCTGACCGGACATCGATCGCTTCATGAGCGTACCGCGAGGTCGAGCTGAGTGAGATCACCCGGAGGTAGGAGAAGCGAAACAGGCCGGTCACGATGTCCTCGGTCAACCCCTCGGCGAGGGCCGTGAGTTCGGCGTTGCCGCCGCTGTACTTGAACGGCAGTACCGCGACCCAGAACCCTTCCTCAGCGCGGGCAGCGCCCGAATTGACTTCTACCACGGGACGCGAGGCCGGTGCCTTCGCCGTCCCCATCGACCGCGCCTCGGTGGTCACGCCGCGCAGTGCGTTACGGACATCTCGCGCCGACGGGAAACGGTCCTGGGGATTCTTCTCCAGGCAGCGCTGGATCAACAGGCCCAGCTGTTCCGGAAGGTCGGCCCGGAGCTCGCTCAGCGGCCGCGGCGTGTCGCGCAGGATCGCGGACGCCAGCTCGGCCGACGAGGCGCCCTCGAACGGGCGCCGGCCGCTGGCCATCTCGTAGAGGATGATGCCGAGCGAGAAGATATCGGTCCGGTAATCCAGCGCCCGACCCGCGACCTGCTCAGGCGACATATAGGCTGGCGTCCCCATCACAACTCCCATCGCAGTCTGTCCTGCAAACGTCTGCGTGGCGTCGTTGGATTTGTCTGCGCGCACATCTTTCGCCAGCCCGAAGTCCAGCACCTTGATGCGGCCGTCGTCGGTCACCATGATATTGGCGGGCTTCAGATCGCGATGCACGATCCCTTTCTCATGCGCCGCAGTGAGCGCGTCGGCAAGCGGACTGGCCATCTCTACGATTCGCTCGACGGGAAGTCCGCTCTCGGGGATCACACGATCGAGCGACTGTCCCTCGACCAGCTCCATGGTGAGGAAGTGAATGCCGTCGGCTTCCTCTATCGAGAAAACCGTGACGATGTGCGGGTGGTTGAGAGCGGCGACGGCGCGAGCTTCGCGCTGGAAGCGCGCGAGGCGGTCGGGATCGTGGGCCATCTCGGGGGGCAGCACCTTGAGAGCCACGTCACGACCGAGCTTCGTATCTGTAGCGCGATATACCTCGCCCATACCGCCCGCGCCGATCGCGGTGGTGATGCGATAGTGCGAGAGCGTACCGCCGAGCAGATCGAACCTCCTGGCAGCCGGCAGTGATCAGCTGCCGCGTTGCTTCTGGACGAACACAGGGCCGATTTTATATCAAAGGCTTTCCTGGGATTGCGCGAGTGGCCTGCCACACTGAGCAATCGGTCAATTTCCGGATAGCCCTTGGCCTGCCGAGGTGGAATCACGGACTGGTTGATTACATCCGAGTAGCCGCCTACCCAGGATTCCGCCGTTCGCCGGGCGGGTAGGCCTGAACTCCATTAAGTGAAATGGCTGCGCCAACTGGCCACGAGAGCCCTCTGTGCTATGCGATGACGGCGAGAAAGGCGGGCAAAGAAAAAGCTTGCATGTGTAGCCGTGTTGTAGTTAACTATATCACTAGCGGTCAATCAAAGGTGACCACTCGCCCCTGAGTACGAGAGCGAGAACCCTGGCCCGAAAGTAAAGAAGCTTCAAGGAGGATGAAACATGAAATCCCTTGGTCTTATGTTGTCTGTTGTCCTGTCGCTCTCCACTGTGGCTTTCGCCCAGTCCGACGCGCAAAAGTCGTTCGACAAATTGAAAACCCTGGCGGGTTCCTGGGAAGGCCACGTGACAACCGTTCCGCAGGAACCCACCATAGAAGGCAAGCTCATGCAGGTCTCGCTTCGCGCGACTTCCATGGGTAACGCGCTCATGCATGAGATGACGGGAGCTGGAAGACCCGACGATCCGATCACCATGCTGTATCTGGACGAGAACCGCCTGCTCCTGACCCATTATTGTGACGCCGGGAATCGGCCACGCATGACGGGCAAGATGTCGACGGACGGAAAGACGGTAGAATTCGATTTTCTCGACGTCGCCGGTAGCACGCAGTACGGACACATGCACCATGCGGTGTTCACCGTTCTCGATGCGAATCATCACACCGAGGACTGGACTTACATGCAGCCAGGGGACAAGCCTGTCCACGCGCACTTCGACTTGCAGCGGACAAAATGACGCCGTTTTGCGGACCCGTTCGACAACTTCGCTTTGCTCAGTTACTCAGGCCAGGCTAAGAGGCTGAGCCGCAGGCGTCATCCTGAGGAGAGCTTAGCTCAACGATGGATCTCGGGTCACACGGATTGGAAAGCGACAGAGGCGTATCTTCGTTAAGGGCTATCTGGAAAACAGGATGGACCGTGAGTGGAACGACAATCAGCCGATTTATCGCCAGCTTCGCGACCGTGTGGTCGCGATGATCCTTGACGGAGTGCTCAAAGAGGGCGATCCGCTGCCCTCGGTGCGCAATGTCGCGGCCGAATATCGGGTCAATCCACTTACAGTGCTGAAGGGCTATCAACAACTGGTGGACCAGGAGCTTGTCGAGATGAGGCGGGGTCTCGGGATGTTCGTGAAGGTCGGCGCGCGCAGTCTGCTGCTGAAGGACGAACGCCGGAAGTTTATTGCCGAAGAATGGCCCAGGGTTTACGAGACCATCCAGCGGCTCGGCCTCACGCCGGAAGAACTGCTCGACGGTCCGGCAAAACGCCGGTCGAAGCCGAAAGCCAAAGAGGAGGAACGCTGAAGACATGACATGCATAGAAGCCCGCGGTCTCCGGAAAGCGTTCGGCGCCACAGTCGCGGTGGACGGCGTC
The DNA here is from genome assembly GCA_041498365.1 of Terriglobia bacterium. Taxonomy (GTDB): domain Bacteria; phylum Acidobacteriota; class Terriglobia; order Terriglobales; family Acidobacteriaceae; genus JAIQFF01. Next base: position 3,186 of record JBGQIG010000136.1, read on the forward strand.
AATTTACGTGTCGAAGAGGGCCGCATTCTCGGACTGATCGGCCCCAACGGAGCCGGTAAGACTACCGCGCTCAACGCGATTCTCGGTCTCACTCCTTATGAAGGTGAGCTCAAGGTACTCGGACGCGATCCCTGGAGCGCGCGCGATCAGCTCATGCGAGATGTGTGCTTCATTGCCGATGTCGCCGTGCTGCCGCGTTGGTTACGGGTTTCGCAGGCGCTTGAATACATGGCTGGAGTGCATCCACGCTTCGATCGCGCCAAAGCCGAAGGCTTCCTCGCGAAGACAACCATTCGGCATACCAGTAAGGTCAGGGAATTGTCGAAAGGCATGGTCACCCAACTACACCTCGCTCTGATTATGGCCATTGATGCGAGATTGCTGGTGCTGGACGAGCCGACGCTTGGCCTCGACATCCTGTATCGCAAGCAGTTCTACGATTCGCTGCTGAACGACTACTTCGATCGCAGCCGCACCATCGTGGTGACCACGCATCAGGTCGAGGAGGTCGAGCACGTACTTACCGACCTCATGTTCATCAATCGCGGCCGCATCGTACTGAATTGCAGCATGGAAGAGTTTGAGTCGCGATATCAGGAAGTGACGGTGAATCCCGAGCAGGTTGCCGCAGCACGGGCGCTCAAGCCGATGCACGAGCGCCAGGTGCTCGGTCGCAGCATCCTGCTGTTCGATGGCGTGGATCCCCAGCAACTCGCCGGGCTTCTCTCCGGCCTCGGCGAAGTGCGCACGCCCAGTATTGCGGACTTGTTTGTTGCCGTCATGAGCAATCAGGCCAGCCAAGAACAAAGAGGGGCTAGATGAGTACTCAAATGAGTACTACCAAGAACCCAGGCAGATTCGCAGGCTTGCTATATGTAGTCATCTCAATACCGGGCGTCTTCGCCCTAATGTATGTTCCCAGCAAGCTGATCGTGGACGGAAACGCAACCGCGACGGCCCACAACATTGTGGCCTCCGAGACGCTGTTTCGCGCCGGCATCGCGTGCAACCTCATCTCCCAGATCCTTTTTATGTGGGTGGCCCTGGCTCTGTACGATCTGCTCAAGGGGGTCAACCAGCGGCACGCCTCGCTCATGTTGGGATTGATTCTGGTGTCGATCCCGATAGCGTTGCTGAATGAGCTGAACGCAATCGCCGCCCTCATCCTGGTGCGCGGAGCTGATTTCCTATCCATATTTGAAAAACCTCAGCGGGATGCTCTGGCCATGCTGTTCCTCAATTTGCATAACGAGGGATTTGGTGTCGTCGCAATATTTTGGGGTCTTTGGCTCTTTCCCCTCGGGCTGCTGGTGTACCGGTCGGGCTTTATTCCGCGCTTCCTGGGGGTCCTGCTGATGGCTAATTGCTTCTACTTTTCGGTACCCAGTTTTACGTCCTTACTTGTACCGCAGTACGAAGACATCGTCCACCGATGGATGAGGCCGCTCGGGTTTGGGGAACTGGTGTTCATGTTTTGGCTTCTGATTATGGGTGCAAAACCAAAGCCGTTAGCGAGCCAAGCAGGGATTTGATGGAAGACAGTGAGACGTGATGAGACGTACCACTGCACTATGCAACGAGAGAATATGACTTCTCAATCGAACGCGATGCCCGAATCCTTTCAAGCGCAAAGTGTCGCACCCGTAGCCATCTCGCCAACCCGAGCCTTGTACTGGTCCGTGCGGCGTGAATTGTGGGAGAGCCGTTCGATCTATATCGCGCCGCTGGCCGTCGCCGGCGTCACCTTGTTCGGCTTCCTGATTGCCACGATCGGTCGTGCTCTGTCGGCGCAAGACCCGGCTCAAAGGCGCGCGGTACTCGAAGAGCCATACACCTTCGCTGCGCTTCTGATCATGGGAACCACTTTTATCGTCGCGGTGTTCTACTGTCTCGATGCCCTGCACGGCGAACGTCGCGATCGCAGCATCCTGTTCTGGAAGTCGCTGCCGGTTTCCGATCTTACGACCGTGCTCTCGAAGGCGAGCATCCCGCTCGTGGTTCTTCCGCTGCTCACCTTCGCGATCACCGTTGTCACGCAGTTGATCATGCTGCTGCTTAGCAGCGCAGTACTGCTGGCAAGCGGCCTAACTGTCGCGACGCTCTGGACGCATGCGTCGTTGTTCCAGATGTCGCTGATGCTGCTCTACCACCTTCTGGCTATTCATGCGCTGTGGTATGCGCCGATTTACGGCTGGCTGCTGCTGGTCTCAGCCTGGGCGCGGCGCGCGGTATTTCTATGGGCCTTCCTGCCGCCGCTCGCGATCTACGTCGTCGAGAAGATTGCTTTCAACACCTCGCACTTCGCACATCTGCTGGGGTACCGCTTTAGTGGAGGCACGGAGGGTGCCGCGTTCACAACGGGGAACATGTCGATGGATCCGCTGATGCAACTCAGTCCCGGGAAATTCCTGATCAGCCCGGGTCTGTGGATCGGCCTGGCAATCTTCGCGGCATTCCTCGCCGCAGCGGTCCGGCTGCGCCGCTATCGCGGACCGATCTGATTTGCATGCACTTGATTCAGTGCTTCGCGTAAGGAGCAACGAATATGAACACAGCCGTAGTGACGAAACGGATTGCAGAAGCGTCGCCGCGCCTCAAGGCGAGAATCGCCGGTGTGTTTTATCTCCTCACCATACTGACGGGGATATTCGCCCAGGGTTTCGTGAGCGGCAGGCTTGTTGTAGACGGCGACGCCGCGGCTACGGCGACCAACATCCTGACGCACAAGAGCCTGTTTCAGTTGGGTTTCACGGTCTATCTCATCGAAATGGCCTGCCAGATCGCTATGACAGCTCTCTTTTATGATCTGCTTAAGCTGGCAAGCAGGAGCGTCTCTTTGCTTGCGGCGTTCTTTGGCCTCGCCGGTTGCGTCATCAAGACCTTTAGCCGCCTCTTTTACATCGCTCCCTTGTTCGTCTTGGGAGGCGCGCCCTACTTGAGTGTATTCAGCGCGGAACAGTTGCAGGCGCTGGCGCTCCTCTTTCTTAAGGTGAATGACCATGGCGCCGCGATCGCCTTGGTATTTTTTGGATTCTATGCACTCCTGACGGGCTACCTCATTATCAGGTCCACCTTCCTGCCTCGGATCTTGGGCGTGTTGTCGGCATTTGCAGGTGTGGGTTGGCTGACCTTCCTGTCACCGCCGCTCGGATACCGTCTGTTCCTCTACGTTGCAGCCTTCGGCCTCCTCGGGGCAGCAACGCTGATCGTGTGGCTCCTCGTGTTTGGCGTGAACGAACAACGATGGAAGGAGCAGGCCGCCGCAGCGGGGTAATGAGGAATTAGCGGGGTGAAAGAATGCGATCGCCACTGTTAGTACTTCACATAATCGCTGGCACTTTGGGAATGCTGTCTGGGTTTGTCGCAGTGTATCTCCGCAAAGGTTCCCGCCGGCATGGCCTCGCGGGAAACGTTTTTGTTATATCAATGCTCGGCCTGTCCGCAAGCGGGGTGTACCTGGCGGTCATGAAGTCCCAACCGGGCAATGTTCTCGGAGGCACTTTAACGTTCTATCTGGTAGCAACGGCTTGGATGACCGCCAAGCGCAGGGACCAGGAAACGAGCGTTTTCGATTGGGGCGCACTGCTGGTCGTCTTGGCGGTCGGAGTCATCCAGGTAACCTATGGGCTAGAAGCGGCGGCTAGTCAAACGGGGTTGAAGTATGGATACTCGCCGGGTCCTTACTTTTTCATGGGGTCCGTAGCTCTGCTTGCTGCCACCGGGGACGTTCGCATGCTGGTGCGCGGCGGTATTTCCGGCACACGACGTATCGCGCGGCATCTTTGGCGCATGTGCTTTGCTCTGTTCATCGCCGCATCATCCATATTTCTGGCACGCCAACATCTGTTTCCCAATTTATTACGCAAGACAGGCGCGCTCGTTTTCCTGAGTGTCCTGCCGCTGCTATTGATGATTTTCTGGCTAATCCGAGTGCGGTTCAAAAATGCGTATAAGATAACCGCCCCACCCTATCGAACACATGAAGATCGCGCTGCGTTCTCACTGTCTGGTTGGGCAAAGATTACGAGGGAGGGAACATGAGCTCGACCCGCAACCCAGGGAGAGTTGCCGGATTCCTGTACCTGCTCCTCGTCGTCTTTGCCCCCTTCCGCCTCATCTACATTCCCAGCGCTCTGTTCGTGCGTGGGAATGCGACCGCGACAGCCAACAACATCGCCGCGCACGAGTTGCTCTTCCGTCTCGGCATGGTCAGCGACCTGCTCTGCGGGACCATCTTGATCTTCCTCATGCTGGCTCTTTACCGGTTACTCAAGGGAGTGGACCAGAACCACGCTGTGTTGATGGTGAGCCTGGGTGGTCTGATGCCAGCCGCTATC
>JBGQIG010000137.1:0-7513 GCA_041498365.1 Terriglobia bacterium
CTGTTGCAGCGCCTCGCGCAAGGAGCGGTTTTCTTCGCGCAAGCGGCGCACGTCCAGCTCTTTGTGGACCACCATGCGCATCTCGTCGAGGGAAAAAGGCTTCAGGACGTAATCGCTGGCGCCCGCTTTCATGGCTTCGACCGCAGTTTCCACCGTACCGAACGCAGTCATGACCACGACCGGCAGCGCGGCTTGAAAGCGTTTCACCGCCTGCAGAAAATCGAGGCCATTCATACCCGGCAGCTTGAGATCCGTAATCACAAGATCGACGGCATGGCTCTGCAGCAGCTGCAAGCCTCTTTCCGCGTCCTCTGCCGACAAGGTCTTGAAACCGTCGTCCCCAAGATTGAGTTCCAGGAGGCGGCGCATTTTTGCTTCATCCTCGACAATCAGAATGGTCGTGTTCGGGGTCGTCATCAGATTCAGGCTCCCTGCCTGACCTTTTCTTCCTCTGCCGGGAAGAAGATCACAAAACAGGCTCCGTTGCCGTCTGAGTTCTCCAGCCGGATGGTGCCGCGATGCTCATCCACGATCTTCGAAACGATCGAAAGCCCCAGCCCGACGCCGGTTGTCTTCGTGGTCATAAAGGGATTGAAAATCTGTTCGCGCATCTCCGTGGGGACGCCGGGTCCCGTATCTTTGAGCCGGATCTCGACTCCATGACGACCATTCGACTGGACTGCCGAAGCCTGCACGCGAAGGGCTCCCCCTTCGCTGCCCATCGCCTCGTATGCATTCTGGACGAGATTCACAAGCGCCTGCTCACATAGGTTCTCGTCGAGCGGCACCAGCAGCAGGTCTTCCTGATATTCGCGATGCACGGCAACTTTCCCGCCCTGCCACTGCTCAGCTACGGATTTAAGGGCCTGATCGAGCAGCAGCGTCACCTGCTGCGGGCGCGTTTCGAGGCGGAGCGGCCGCGCAAAATCGAGAAAGCGAGTTACCAGAGCGCTGGCGCGGTTCACTTCGCTGGATATGTATCCGGCCAGCTCGCTGGCCAGCGGATTGGAGTTCTCGAGTTTCCGGTTCAGCGTCTCCGCCGATCCCTTAATCACACCTAGCGGATTGCGGATCTCGTGCGCTAGCCCGGCTGAAAGCTGCCCCAGGGCTGCAAGCCGCTCTGAACGGCGTGCTTCTATCTGGGCACGTTCAAGTTGGCGATTGACTTCCGTCAACTGCTCGGCCGCTTGCTGGTATCGAGCAGTCTGCCGGCGGTTCTCGAGTGCGAAGCGGTTCACCACCATGGCCGCCAAGAAGAAGAACAATATCCGGGTCGCAAGCTCGGCAGCACCTCCCGGGGTGAGCGTGTATTCCTGCAGTGCGGGATAAAGATACGAACAGTACGCCGCTGACGCCAGCAAGGTCCAAAAGAGGGTACCCCAGGGGCCGAAGTGGATAGCTGCAGTCACGATCGGGATGTAATAAATCGGATAGTAACTGCTGTTAATGCTCAGCTCGCCAGTGTGATTAATCAGCAGTGTGGCCAACAAGATCTTGGCTAGAACGACGGCGGAGCGTCCATATTGAGGCCAACGCCCGATGATTCTGCTCTCGGTGAACTGCACGACACCAATGGCCAACAACGTTAACTGTTTGTGGTACTCCCGTACCGGTGGCAATACGGCCAGCCCCAGCAGGAAGATCAGCCAGAGCACGTCCATCCAGTTAATGCCTCTATTTTTTTCTGCGCTCATGAAGAGACACATTTAACCTGGCTGAAAAATGGCCCTCACGGAAAAGTGATTCGCCAGTAGTCTATCGCGGAAGTGGGAGTGCGAGACGGAGAGCGCAAGCCAGTCTTACCCAAAATACTTACCGTACGGGATCGAAACAGGCCGGCGGGTGTTGCGGCCACGGGTCCTCTGTCCAGGTGACTCAGTTCTTGCGGTTGTCAGAAAGGCATCGGCTCCTGTATGACTGGTAGCCACGTGGCGTAAGTCGGATCACGCCTCGCATTTCTTCCTGGACGTGCCCTTCGTTTCTCAATTCCGCAACCACCACACGTGCGAAAGATGAATCCATGGTCTGCCGCGCTAGAGTCACAAACTCGCTCCGATCGGATTCGTAGCGTTCGGCCAGACTCAAAAGCAGTCCATCCCTGATGATCTTCTCGTGATCCATAAGCGTTTCTCCAAGCACAATGCTATGCCGCTCAGCATGACCAGGAAATGGCCCCTACGTGCCGGGCCCGTGCCACTTTGGTCACCTGACTTGCGGTTTGGCCAAATTGCTCCCAAAGAGCGCTGAGGGCGAATACAAGGGGCTTGCCGAAAACAGGATCGGATGTTTCCTTCCTGTGGTTTATGGCCTGGTGCCTGGACGCTCTGGCGACGATTCTTGCCAGACTTGGCGGCGTCAGGTGCAAACATCCTACCCTGTCTTTCGCGCCACGTAGGAGCTGAGGACGCGCATATAGTTGCCGCGCTCGAAAGCAGCCGGATCGGATACGGAACGCTGGCTCATGCTCCCACGCATTTGCCGGATGGATTCGTATTCGTGCTCTTCCATCCAGCGGACCAGGTCCTTGAGAACAGAAGCCACGTGGTCAATCCCATTCTGTAACAGCGCGGAAGTCATCATCGCGACATTGGCTCCCGCCATCATGGATTTCAGGACGTCCTGAGCGCTGTGCACACCGCCGGTGATGGCTAGGTCGGCGCGAACCCATCCGAAAAGAATGGCAACCCAGTGCAGTCGCAGCAGCAATTCTTGCGGACGGCTCAGTGTGAGGCTGGGCACGACCTCGAGAGATTCAATATCGAAATCCGGCTGGTAAAAACGGTTGAAAAGAACCAGCCCTTTCGCGCCTGCCGCATCCAGTTGTTTGCCCATGTTTGCGACCGCGGTGAAAAAGTGCGAAAACTTCACCGCGACGGGAATACTGACGTTCGCTTTGACCTGGCGTACCAGATCGCAGTAGTTCTGCTCGACGTCGGCGCTGATGATATTGGGGTCGGTAATAATCGCATAGATGTTCAATTCGATCGCGTCGGCCCCGGCTTGCTCCATCATGCCCGCATACCGTACCCAGCCGCCGGGGGAAACCCCGTTCAGGCTGGCGATCACGGGAATGGAGACCCGTTGCCTCGCCTTTCGAATGAGTTCGAGATAACCATCGGCGCCCAGGTTATAAGTGCTCAGGTCGGGCAGGTAGTTGAGCGACTCCGCAAAGCTTTCGCTGCCCCGGAAGAGATCGGAATCAACCGACTGGCTCTCCAGATTGAGCTGTTCTTCAAAGAGGGAGGGCAGCACAACCGCGCCGGCGCCGACGTCTTCCAGATGCCGGATGTTTTCCAGCGACTCGCACAGGGGAGAAGCGGAGGCCACAATCGGAGATTTCAGCGGTATGCCGAGATAGGTGGTTGTGATATCCATCATTTTTCCTCTCCTGCTGTCGCTGGTTGCGCTGTGGACAAGGCCGGCTTGGGGGGAGCGCTGGGAGTTTCTCCACTTCCAGGCATGGCGGCGCGATTTGCGTAGACCCGCCATTGCCGCTGAACATCCTCCTCAGCAAGGTGGAGCAGTTCACGAGCGGCTTCGGGATTACTTCGCGCCAGCATGGTGTAGCGGGCTTCCTGATACGCATATTGCTTGAATGGGATACTGGGTGCACGGGAATCGAGCTGAAATGGATTCTTCCCTTCCAGACGCAGCTCGGGGTTGTAACGCATCAACGGCCAGTAACCTGAGAGCACGGCAGCTTTTTGTTGCGCCAGACCCTGATTCATGTCATAACCGTGAGCAATGCAGTGGCTATAGGCGATGATCAGTGACGGCCCGTTGTAGGCCTCGGCTTCGAGGAATGCCTTCACGGTGTGGGTGTCGTTGCCTCCCATGGCCACGCGAGCAACGTAAACCGATCCGTAGCTGATGGCCTCCATCGCGAGGTCCTTCTTGCTCGCCTGCTTGCCACCGGTAGCGAATTTCGCCACCGCGCCGCGCGGCGTTGCCTTGGACATCTGTCCGCCTGTATTCGAATAAACCTCCGTGTCGAGCACCAGAACGTTGACGTTCATCCCGGAGCCCAGAACGTGATCGAGTCCGCCGGCACCGATGTCGTAGGCCCAGCCGTCGCCGCCTACCAGCCACACGCTCTTGCGCACCAGCGTGTCAGCGATCACCAGCAGATCGCGCGCTGCCGGCGCATCCAAGGAAACTACCTTCTTCTTTAACTCGGCTACGCGTTCCCGTTGAGCTGCGATCCCGGCCTCGGTTGATTGGTCCGCATTCAGTAGCCCGTTTGCCAGGGTATCTCCGAGATGCGCGGCCAGGCGCGTCACCAGTTCGCGGGCATAGTCTGCCTGTTTGTCGACCGCCAACCGCATGCCCAGACCAAACTCAGCATTGTCTTCAAAAAGCGAATTGGACCAGGTCGGGCCCCGCCCTTGAGAATTGAGGGTATAGGGAGTCGTAGGCAGGTTGGCGCCGTAAATCGACGAGCAACCAGTCGCATTCGCGATCATCAAGCGGTCGCCAAAGAGCTGCGTCACCAACTTTATATAAGGGGTTTCCCCACAGCCGGCGCACGCCCCGGAAAACTCGAACAGCGGTTCCAGAAGCTGGACGTCTTTTACCTGACCATGGGAGAGCTGGCTCCGGTCCGCATCGGGAAGCTTGGTGAAGAAATCCCAATTCGCGCTCTCGGTCTCACGCAGCGGCGCCTGCGGCCGCATATTGATGGCTTTGTGTTTTGCCTCGCTCTTGCTCTTTGCGGGGCAGATCTCGACACACAGCTCGCACCCGGTGCAGTCCTCCGGAGAAACCTGGAGTGTGTAACGCAGACTCTTGAATTCAAGCCAGCGTGGTTTTTCCGACTTGAACCCTTCCGGCGCATTCCCCAGCAGCGAGGCATCGTAGACCTTCGCCCGGATGACCGCATGGGGACAAACCAATACGCACTTGCCACACTGAATGCAGAGCTGTTCATCCCACACCGGAATCTGTTGCGCGATATTCCGCTTTTCCCACATTGCCGTGCCGGTCGGGAACGTGCCGTCGATGGGCATTGCGCTCACCGGCAGCGAGTCTCCGCGACCAGCGATCATGGGACCAATCACGTCCCGCACGAACTCCGGTGCGCGCTCGGGAACAGGTGGCAGAACTTTCAGCCCGCTGGTCGCCACAGAGGGAACGGTAACCTGGTAAAGATGGCTCAGGGTGTGGTCCACGGCCCCAAAGTTCTTGGTTACGACGGACTCACCACGTTTCCCGTAGGTCTCGCGAATGGAATTCTTTATGGCTTCAATCGCCTGCTCGCGCGGCAGAACTCCGCTGATGGCAAAAAAACAGGTCTGCATGATGGTATTGATGCGGTTGCCCATCCCGGTCTCACGCGCGACCTTGTAAGCGTCGATCAGGTAGAACGTGAGTTTCTTCTGGATAATGATTTCCTGCGCCGACTTCGGCAGGTGATCCCATACCTCGTCCGCTCCAAAAGGTGCATTCAGCAGAAACGTGGCGCCGGGTTCAGCACAGTCCAGAACATCCATGCGCTCCAGAAATTGGAACTGGTGGCAGGCGACAAAGCTTGCCTTGGTGATGAGATAGGACGACCGGATCGGGCGAGGACCGAAACGCAGATGTGAAACCGTAACCGAGCCGGCCTTCTTCGAGTCATATACGAAGTAACCCTGGGCATAGTTGTCCGTATTCTTCCCGATAATCTTGATCGAATTCTTGTTCGCACCCACCGTTCCATCGGAACCAAGCCCGTAGAACAGCGCGCGGACTGTTTTAGGATCCTCCGTGGAGAATTCGGAGTCGTAGTCCAGGCTCGTGTGCGTAACATCGTCGTTAATCCCGATCGTAAAGTGATTTTTCGGCGTGGATTTCTTGAGTTCATCGAAAGTAGCTTTCACCATAGCCGGAGTGAACTCTTTCGACGATAGACCGTAACGTCCGCCGATCACCCGCGGAAGAGTCTGCGAAGCCGCGCCATCCGCCAGCCTCGATTCGCTTAACGCGGTCACCACATCCTGGTACAGCGGTTCGCCCAGACTGCCCGGTTCTTTGGTGCGATCCAGGACGGCGATGGTCCGCACTGTCTTTGGAAGCGCCGAAAGAAACGCTTCTATCGCGAAAGGCCGGAAAAGCCGGACCTTCAGAAGCCCGACCTTTTCGCCCTGCGGTAACAGATGTTCGACGGTCTCCTCCACCGCCCCCGCCCCCGAGCCCATCAATACAATCACCCGTTCGGCATCGGGAGCGCCGATGTAATCGAACAAGTGGTAGCTCCTGCCGGTGCGCTGTGCAAAGCGATCCATTAGGTCCTGCACGATCGTCGGACACGCCCGGTAGAAAGGATTAATCGCCTCGCGCGCCTGGAAAAAGACGTCGGGATTTTGCGCCGTGCCGCGCAGCAGGGGGTGATCGGGCGACAATGCGCGCTGCCGATGCTGGCGCACCAAAGTGTCGTCGACCACGGCACGCAGATCGTCATCCTCAGGCAGCATGATCTTGTTTACTTCGTGGGAAGTGCGAAAACCGTCAAAGAAATGCAGGAACGGGATGCGCGACGCGAGCGCGGCCGCATGCGCAATCAGCGCAAAATCACCGGCCTCCTGCACGGAATTCGAGCACAACAGCGCGAAACCGGTTGCGCGCGCCGCCATCACATCGCTGTGGTCGCCAAAGATCGAGAGAGCATGGGTGGCCAGCGTTCGGGCGGCCACATGAATCACGGTCGGCGTCAGCTCACCCGCGATCTTGTACATATTGGGGATCATGAGAAGCAGACCTTGAGACGCGGTAAACGTCGTCCCCAGCGCTCCGGCTTGAAGCGCGCCATGCAGAGTCCCGGCGGCGCCTCCCTCACTTTGCATTTCGATGACCGTGGGGACCGACCCCCAGATGTTCTTGCGTCCTTCCTCTTTCCACTGGTCCGCCCATTCCCCCATGGGCGAAGCCGGGGTGATGGGATAGATGGCAATCACTTCATTGAGCCGGTACGCTACCGAAGCGGCAGCCTCGTTCCCGTCCAGAATGGCTGTGTCATGAGTCATGTCTTCCCCCGCGCTGCATCGATAGTCCTTTTTACCGGGTGGAGGGCGAAACAACAAGTGGTGGCCGTCACCGAGGGGAGTGATTGCAGTCACTGCAGGATTCTGCAGCAATGTTCATAAAGGTATGTCGTGCAGGAGCATTACCATCCTCAACTATCTGGCAGGTGTCCCGCCCGCACGTCGAGTCGGCCGGAGGCCAGCGCTTCCTTTTCTACAATTATTGCTGCTCTGACCGCCGTTGCAATTGCAGCGCACCTGGGCCTACGTTACCTGACGCACGCCTCTCGGCTGGCCTGGCTTGCTCCGCTATTTGTCGCACTGTTTGTGGGAGGAGTCCCAATTCTGGCCACGTTGGCGAGGAAACTGTGGGCGCGACAATTTGGTTCCGACCTGCTCGCTGGGATCTCCATCATTTCCTCCGTTCTGCTTGGTGAGTACCTGGTAGGAACGATCATTGTGTTGATGCTTTCAGGGGGAGCGGCTTTAGAACAATTCGCCACTCGCCGGGCATC
>JBGQIG010000138.1:0-7506 GCA_041498365.1 Terriglobia bacterium
GCAAGAAGTTCTCCAACACATCGAGCAGGGTAGCCGGTTTCTGCTGACCTCGCACGCGAGGCCCGATGGCGACGCGATCGGTTCGGCGCTGGCCTTTGGTCAGATTCTGCGCTCGATGGGTAAGGATGCCGAAATTGTTCTGCGCGATGGTGTGCCCCGTATTTACCAGCCGCTGCCTTGTGCCAGCGACGTCGTGCAGGCCGAGTGCGTGAACGGAGACTACGATGCCGCCATCATCCTGGAGTGCGACAGCATCCAGCGCACGCGGCTGCTGGGACTGGAGAACAGGTTTCTGATCAATATCGATCATCACTTGAGCGGGCGTCCGTTTGCCCAGGTGAACTGGATTGACCCCAAGGCGGTGGCTACGGCAGAAATGGTATACCGCCTGGCGCGCGAAGCCGGAGTAACGATTTCTCCCGAGATCGCGACTTGCCTTTACACCGCGGTACTCACCGACACCGGTTCCTTCATGTTCGAGGGGACGAACGAACACACCTTCGCCCTGGCCCGGGAACTGGTGCTGGCCGGCGCGGACCCGGCGCACTGCGCGCGCAACGTGTACTTTGGGCATTCCACTGCCAAAATGCGCCTGCTGGGCGCGGCTCTTTCCAATTTGCACCGCGAGGGACCTCTGGCATGGATCTCGGTGACGCAAGAGCAGATGCAACGCTGCCAGGCGAAGGAAGAAGATTGTGAAGGGCTGGTGAACTACGCGCTTTCCATGCAGGGTGTTGAGGTGGCCCTGTTCTTCCGTGAACTTCCTGATGGCCGCTTTCGCGTGAGCTTGCGCAGCAAGGGTCAGCTGAACGTCGCCGCGGTGGCCGAGCGTCTGGGCGGTGGCGGGCACCAATGCGCCAGCGGTTGCGCACTCGATGGACCATTGTCGGCGGCGACGGCACGAATTCTCGCCGAATTACAACTCCGTTCTTCCATACAATAAATTTCATAAAGCTAACCTGTGCCACTCTCCTCGAATTCGACCTTGAGACCTCCTGCTTCGAGTCCCGCTGTAGCGAATGCCGGCCAACGGCCTCTTACAGATTGGCTCCTCCTCACCGGGTTCTGCGGCTTCCTGTTTTTTTTCGGTCTGGCATACTTTGGCCTGCTCGGAGCCGACGAGCCACGTTACGCGCAAGTAGCGCGGGAGATGCTTGGCCGCCACGACTGGATCACGCCCACGCTGGGTGGCAAGCCCTGGCTTGAGAAACCGGCTCTCTACTATTGGCAAACCATGCTGGCCTACAGTGCCTTCGGCGTCAGCGACTGGGCCGCTCGTCTCTCTTCGGCGGTGGATGCCACGCTGATGGTGGTGGCGGCCTATCTTTTCCTGCGCCACCTTCGCCCTGGGTTTCAACTCGATGGTGCATTGATGACGGCCACGGCCACTGGTGTGATCGGTTTCGCCCGTGCGGCCTCGATGGATATGCCGCTCGCGGCCACATTCACCATCGCCATGCTGGCCTGGTATGCGTGGTATGAAAGCGCAAGCCGGCGTTACCTGGCGCTGTTTTACATCTTTCTGGGACTGGCCACGCTCGCAAAGGGACCGGTGGCGCCATTTCTGGCAGCGGTTATCGTGGCGATTTTTTCTGCAGCCAAGGGCGACTACCGGCTCGTCGGACGGACGTGCTGGATTCCCGGCATCGTGTTACTCGGTGTGGTTGCACTTCCCTGGTACGTCGCGGTCCAACTGCGGAACCCGGAATTTTTCCGAGTGTTCATTCTTCAGCACAATCTGGGGCGTTTTGGTAAGGACCTTTATCATCACACGCAGCCGTCTTGGTATTACCTACCGATCGTCCTGCTCGGACTCGTGCCCTGGACGGTGTTTGTGATCTCCGCACTGGGCGAGAGTGTCCGCGTCTGGTGGGCGGAAAAGAAGGAGATGTTCCGGTCCGAGGACGCATTGCCCGCATTTCTCGTGATCTGGCTCGTCGTTCCCGTCGTGTTCTTTTCCTTTTCCGCGTCAAAGCTGCCAGGTTACATCGTACCGGCCCTGCCTGCAGGCACGCTGCTGCTCGCGGAATTTGTGCGACGGCACGTGGCCGATGACGATCGTCCAAATATGGTGCTGATTGTCCTGCATTCAGTTACTGCGGCACTACCCGTGGCTGCGGCATTGATGATGCAATACATCGTGTTTCAGCACAGGCTGCCATGGGGCCGGGCGGCTGCGATATCGAGCGCATTTGCGATCGTACTGGCGATTGGAATCGTGCTGACCTTGCGAGGCCAGTTCGGACTGCGTGTATTGCGCTTCGTCACGCTGGTTCCGGTGGTGCTGGCGGTGGCAGCAGCGCTGCGGATCGGAGCTCCCGCCCTTGATGCCACACTCTCCGCGCGTCCACTGTCCCAGGAAATTAACCGCGTGGACAATGGGTCTCTTCCCCTGGCCATTCTGCGACTCCCGCGAGAGACCGAATATGGCCTGCAGTTTTATCGCAATCAGAACGTAATGCGTTACGAAGCGGGACAAATTCCGGCCAGTGAACATCTATTGGTGGCTCCCGAAGGAGGGCAGAAAGATATCGGGATGTGGACGGGCGGCCGCCGGGCTACGTATCTGGGAAGTTTTGCGGCGCAGGGTGTGGACTATTACTGGGTGGCCGGGAAAGGCAGCAATTAGCAATTAGCACTTGGCATTTGGCCCTTGGTCTAAACGCCGCGAGTGGATCTGCCACTCGTTACTCGAGGATCAAGTGCCAAATGCCAATTGCCAATTGCTAATTACCGCAACCAGACACTGTTACTCTGCGTATCCCCCCGTTTGCCTCCCTGCCGGAGGAAGCACTACACTCGCTGTTCGCGGTCTGCCATGAGCGCGCTTAGCAAGCCAGAACCCTCCAGGAGCCTCCAGGTGGAGATTCTCGACCTCAGACATTTCTCCTCCGTCGATCTGCGTCCACTGCTGGAGGACGAGGTCCGAGAATGGTCGCGGCTGCTCTCCTGGGACTACAGCGGCTCGGCGGAAATGATCCTGCGCTACGTGGACGCCAAGATCCTGCCCGGCTATGCCGCCATCGAACGCGGGCGGATCGTCGGATACGCCTTCTTTGTTTACGAAGGCAGTAAGGGCGTGATTGGAGACCTCTTTGTCGCCAGCGGAGGCGGACTGCCCGATCCGCACGAAGTGGAATCGCGCCTCCTGATGCATGTGATCGAGACTTTGCAGCAGTCACCCGGAATTCATCGGGTCGAGGCGCAGTTGCTGGTACACGAAGCTGGCGCGGTAGCACGGCCATTTGTCGAGCAGGGTTTTCAGCGGCACCCGCGCCTTTTCATGGTGCTGCCGTTGAGCGATGCGCCGAAGCCGCCGCCCCCGATGGACCTTGAAATCGAGATCCGGCGCTGGTCGGAGCACGACTACCAGCCGGCCGCCGCCGTGATCACCACGGCTTATCGCGGCCATGTGGACTCTGAAATCAACGATCAATACCGCACGTTGAGCGGGTCTCTGCGTTTCTTGAACAACATCGTGCGTTTTCCGGGCTGCGGCACGTTTGATCCGGAGGGATCGTTTGTAGCGGTGCACAAACGAGCGCGAAGCCTGGTTGGACTCATTCTGTGCTCCCGCGTGCGCCACGATGTTGGACATGTGACCCAGGTGTGCGTACTACCGGAATATCGCTCGCACGGCCTGGGCGAGTTGTTGATCGCAGCTACGGCGGAGAACCTTCGCCAGCGGAGTTTCTCGCTGCTTTCTCTCACCGTGACTGAAGCGAATGCCCGAGCCGTGGCTCTCTATCAGCGCCTAGGGTTCGACATCAAGCGGGTGTTTGATGCGTTTGTGTGGGAAGGGTGAAGCAGCTACTGGCTTCTAGCTACTGGCTTCCATCTACGGTTAAGAGCTAGAAGCTAGAAGCTGGGTTCCTAATGTCTTAGCAGCCACATCACCCATCCCGCGGCGAACACTCCGCCCACGAACATCACGAAGCAATATAGGCCGTATCGGATCTGTTCCCTGGCAGTGCTGCGCTGGGTGATTCCGAAAACCACCGAGGCGAATACCGAGAACAGCACAGCGGCGCTGAAATGGGAGAGTTCCAGAGTCATTCTGTTTTTCCGATCACGGCTTTTTCCCGATGGCGATATGGTAGGCGTCGGCTACGCTGATGAAATTCAGCAGTCCGGCGACGATCAGAAATTTGGTGCCGTAATCAGCGGTAGCATGAGCGATTGCGCCCTGCCCCCAGTCCTGCATCCGGGTCACGATGTAGAGCCCGCCCGCGCCCACGTCGCCGACGAATCCCAGAATGTCGAGAATATCGCCACCATTGGGCCGGTACACCCGTCCCTGCATCAGCAGGCCAAGGACGAACATGGTACAGATCGAGGCCATGAGCAACAGCCCGCGAATCCAGCGCTTCTGGATCAGATGTCCCGCGCCCGGGATAAGCCAGCCCAGGGCCGGAGCGATGATCGACATGCTGGGCGCACCCGGCGGCGTCAGAGTTTTCTGCGTTTCTGCAATTGCAGGTTTAGCTGAATTTGCCATTCAGATGTTTACAATCTCACTTTGAATTTTACCCGTTACTTCGGCCGTCTTGGGCCTGACCAGCACGTTCACTTCGCTGCGCACTCCGAATTCCGGCAAATAAATGCCGGGCTCGATGGAGAAGCACGAGTTGGGCAGGATACGGCGTTCGTCGTGAATTTCCAGGTCATCCATGTTGGCTCCGTTGGCGTGAACCTCGGTGCCGATGGAATGTCCGGTGCGATGAATGAAATGTTGCTCAAAACCGGCGCTCTTGATGTGACCCCGGACCGCGCGGTCGACTTCCCACCCGGCGATAGGTCTGTCCGCGGCCACGGCCTCCCGCACGGTCTTCACTCCGATGTCGCGCGCCTCGCGGACGATATTGAAGATTTCCCGCATGCGATCGGAAGGAGCCTTTCCCACAAAACCCGTCCAGGTGATGTCGTAGTATACGGCACCAGGCGTATTCTTCTTGGCCCATACATCGAGCAGAACGAAATCACCCGGGCGGATCGGCTTTGAAGTTTCGCGATGCAGGGCGTAATGTGGGTCGCCACTATTCGCGTTCACAGCGACCAGCGGTGGATCGTCAGCCACCAGGTTCTCCCGGCCGAAGGCCTCCAGAAACCATTGTTGCATTTCATGTTCGTGGGTGCCGCCGTTGCGGACACGCCGGCCGATCTCCTGGAAAGCGGTGGCAGTAATGGCGTCAATCGCGTCGCGCGCGGCGAAGTGAGACTTGATTTGTTCCTCGGTGAGAGTGGCTTCAAACTGCGCCACCAGATCGCAGGAGCTGACTACGTTCTTGCCCAGGCCGCGTATCAGGTCGATGGTGCCGCCATCCACCAGTGAAACGGTGAATACCAAATTGTTGGGCGAATACTGCATCGCGATATCGCGATAATTGGCAAGTAGTACCTTCACCTGATCGAATAGCTCCTGCCAGCCGGAATATTGGTGCTTGCGGCCGGGGAGTGTGTCGAGATGGCCGGGCTCAATCTTGTGGACGAGTTTCACCGGGTCCCCGCTGGCCGGGATCAGATAAAACCAGCGCCGCGTGACCATTTGCCCAGCTGGCAAGCCCAGCACGCGGTAGGCAATGGGATCGCGATGATGATGATCGTAAAAAAGCCATGCGTCGATGCTGCGCTCGCGGAGCGCTGCTTGTATGGCGGGAAGATCCATGGGCAAACTTCTATTCTAAACAAGGGGAGGGTTTTGGGCGAATCTGGATATGCCCAAGGAGTATAGCGGCGCGGCATGAATAGAAATAGCTCCGGTTTGTCCTCAGAGTTTTGCCAGAAGCTTCTTCCGCTTTGTCTCTGGCAGTGTTTCACAAGCCGTCCGTAATACCAATCGTGGCGCGCGTGCTCGAATGCTCATGAGATATGGTACCGTACGCTTCGCGTCAGCTTTCGCAGTTTCGCGCAGCAGCCAACCCAGGCCCTTCTGCACCATGTCATCTTCATCGGACAGAAGCCGATTGCAGAGCTTGGTGATTTCAAAAAAGAACATCTTGCGGCGCGTGCTCTGGATCAAAGCTACGCAGGCGGCCCGGCGATACCAACGGTTTTGCGATTTTGCCCAGCGAAATACCAGGCTCGCCCGCGCCGGCTTTGCCACGATCATAGGCGCGATCAGGTAATGCACCAGAGCATCGTGATCAGACCAGTTGCTGATTCGCGAAAGCCAGGACTCGAGCAATTGGAATTCTTCATCGCCGAACCCCGTGGTGAGATTCTCTAGCAGGAACACAGCGGCATTTTTGTCTTCGTTGATTTTGCCCGAAAACAGATTGTCGGCAACCTCGAGGAGGAATTTGAGATCGGATTGTTCCAGGATCTCGCGACGCCATCGAATTGCCGCCCGGCGCAGATCCGCAGTACGCCAACCGTGGGATTGGACTTTTTCTTTGAAGAAGCGCTGCACGCTGGTTGAACGTTCGACCGAGCCGCCCGCCCTCAGGGCGCGACGGATCTCATTGGCAACTGACGCGGGCGTGATTTTTCGCTGGGCCATCTATTTCACGGAGCGCTGCCGGTGGGTCTCAGGGTTTTGTCATAAATCCACAAGAGCGCTGCAGTCGCAACACCCACAGCAGTTACCGCCCACCAGATGCGTCCGGGTTGATGCGTCACTTCTCCAAAATGGTGCATCAGTTTCCCGCCGAACCACCCGCCGATAAGCGAGCCGATTCCGATGGGCAGAAAGGCGAAGCCCATATATGTGCCCTGCTGGCCGGGTGGCGCGAGCCGCGAAATATATTCGTAGTATCGCGGTGCCTGGATGATTTCGCCCAGAGCCAGAACAAACAGAGAGAGCACCGCGCCCCAGACAGTCGGCCGGAAGGCGAGAATCAGCCATGAAACAGACGTGATCACAGTACCCAAGATGACGGCCTGAAACGCCGGGATCTTTCGCGTCAGGAAATTCATCGCAAGGGTGAGGCAGATCACGGTTAGTCCGTCAGTAACCAGAATGATCTCGATGTCAGCGGTGGGGCTGATGTACCCGTGAATGTAGCCGGGCAAACTGATGTACTGCTGCCAAAACACGACCCAGTAGCCCGTGAAGAGGACGAGGAACCATGTAAACCGGCTGATACCGGCGAGCACAAGCAGCAGCAGGGCGAGCCAGATCCACCAGGGCGCAGTGAACGGATAGACCCACATTGCGATGCGTAGCAGCGAGGCAATCATCAAGACGGGCAAGACCAGGCGGTAATTGCCCACCACTACACAGAGATTTCGCGCGACGTTCGCGATGGAAGGCGGAGGCGCATCCCCGGGCTTGCGGGGTTCGCGGAAGGAGAATAGGACCACGAAGAACATCGCGAATACGCTGAGCGCAGCAACGCGGTACACGTTCTCGACGCCCAGGTGGCGATGAGCCCAAGAAGCGTAATACGGGCCGGCGGCGCCTCCGATGTTGACCATGGTGTAGTAAATCGAGTAGCCGATCGAGCGTACATTCTCCTTGGAAGCCCGGGCTGTGGTCCCGACCACGCAAGGCTTCACCAGCGCGAC
>JBGQIG010000139.1:0-7394 GCA_041498365.1 Terriglobia bacterium
GAAGCCGCCGAAATCACGCTGATCGAAGCCTACATGCCCAAGGCCGCCAGCGAGGACCAGATCGTAGCCGGGGTCAAGGCGGTCATCGCGGAAATGGGCGCGCCTACGATGAAAGAAATGGGCACGGTGATGAAGAATGTGATGGCGCGTTTCGCGGGAGCGGGAGTCCGCGTGGATGGCAAGCAGGTCAGCGAGGCGGTGAAGCGGGAACTGAGCGGGAAATGAGCAGGACTCATCTCATGAACCAGCCAACGTGACTGGACGTACCCGGGCGACTGCACGCTACGACAAAGACCCGGTGTCCGCGTTTCAATAATCGTACAGTTGGACTATCTGACGAACCGCCTCTGCCGCACTGTGGTGTCCCCGAATTCACATCTTGCTGTTGAAGTCCAGGCGACAAGGGAACAACTCCGGACCACGCCACGTATACAGTCGAGTGGCTCAGTTTGAAATTTCTGCCTCTGCAAGGCGTCATCCTGAACGGCCTTCAGGCCGTGAAGGATCCTGCGTGGAGCGGATCTGTACTTCGCCTTGGCAATTGGAGCGATGCGCGTGAGGTCCTTCGCGACTGAAGTCCCTCAGGATGACAGCGCTTTAGGGAGACTGTTCAAACTGAACCACTACCAGTCGGAGGGGTTCGCTTCCCGAGAAGCGCGGTGTTCGGTTATAAAGGAAACCCTTAAGACCCGCACTGCGGAGATCAATTTTCATGCAACTGCGAATTGAAGGCTTATCCAAGGCGTATCCCAATGGGGTGCGCGCGCTGGACAACGTTTCTCTTACCATCTCGCCGGGGATGTATGGGCTGCTGGGCCCGAACGGCGCCGGTAAATCGACGCTGATGCGCACCATCGCGACTCTGCAGGAGCCGGACACGGGGCAGATTCACCTGGACAACATTGATGTGCTGCGGGAAAAACAGGAATTGCGCAAAACGCTGGGGTATTTGCCGCAGGAGTTCGGAGTGTATCCACGTACTTCGGCACAGGACATGCTGAGTCACTTGGCGCTGCTCAAGGGGATCGTGGATGCAAAGCAGCGAAAAGCGACTGTGGAAGCCCTGCTACAGCGCACCAATTTGTGGGAACACCGGAAAAAGGCGCTGACAGGTTTTTCGGGCGGCATGCGACAGCGCTTCGGGATTGCGCAGGCGCTGCTGGGGAATCC
Source organism: Terriglobia bacterium (assembly GCA_041498365.1). Lineage (GTDB taxonomy): Bacteria > Acidobacteriota > Terriglobia > Terriglobales > Acidobacteriaceae > JAIQFF01. The sequence continues at coordinate 1,171 of JBGQIG010000139.1, forward strand.
GCAGCTGCTGATTGTCGATGAACCGACGGCCGGACTTGATCCCGGCGAGCGTAACCGGTTCTACGGCCTGCTTTCCGACATTGGAGAGAACGTCATCGTGATTCTTTCGACCCACATCGTCGAGGACGTCATGGAACTGTGCACCAACATGGCGATCATTCATCAGGGCAAAGTGCTGTTCGCCGGATCGCCCGGAGATGCGGTCAAGGCTCTGGAAGGACGCATCTGGCAGAAATCGATCCCGAAAAATGAAATGAAAGAGTACGAGCAGCGCTACAAGGTGATCTCGAACAAGCTGATCGCGGGTAAGCCGCTGATCCACGTGCTCGCCGATCAGAATCCGGGCGATGGGTTCCAGCCGGTGAGTCCGGACTTGGAAGATGTGTTCTTCACGCGCACCACGGGAATTCAGTAGGGAGCCCCATGTCTCGACCATCACTGTTCAAACATTTCTTCGGATTTGAAGTCCGCTTCTGGCTCCGCGGGTGGATGGTGTGGATCTTCTTCCTGGTCATCGGGCTGCTGTTCTTCGGGGCGGTCAGTTCTGACCACGTCACTGTGGGCAGTGCGCTTGGCAATACATACAAGAATGCGCCGTGGGTGATTGAGAATTTCTACGCGGTCTGCTCGGTGCTCACGCTGCTCATGACCACGGCCTTTGTGAACTCCGCGGCTTCGCGCGAGTTTGCCTGCAACATGAACCAAATTGTGTTCGCAACTCCGCTGAAGAAGTTCGACTATCTGGTGGGGAGGTTCCTGGGATCGGCGCTGGTGGCGGTCATCCCCTTGCTAGGTGTTTCGGCGGGAATTCTCGCCGGGAAGTACATGCCCTGGGTCGACCCGGAGCGGTGGGGGGCCGTGGCATGGATGGCACACTTGAAGGCCATTCTGGTTTTTGCCCTTCCTAACACGTTGTTCATCGCAGCCATCATTTTCGCGATTGCGGTGCTGACCAGAAGCACGGTTGTGTCGTTTGTCGGGGGACTGGTGCTGCTGGTGGGATACGGAGTCGCCCAGGCGCTGACCACCGATCTGCATAACCAGACTCTGGCTGCATTGATCGATCCGTTTGGGGCGAACACCTTCAACATCGCAACCAAGTACTGGACCGTCGCCGACAAGAACAGTCTGACTCTCGGCTACAGCGGCCTTCTGTTGTGGAACCGGCTTATCTGGCTGAGCGTGGGGGCCTTGGTGTTTGCTTTCGCTTACTGGCGCTTCAGCTTTGCCGAGAGGAGCAGAAAGTCCAAAAAGGAGCGCACGCAGTTGGATGCGCCTTCGCCCGTAGTAACCACGATTCCGCCGGCGGAGCGGCAGTTCGGGCCAGGCGCGCAATGGGCGCAATTCTGGGGAAGTGCAAAGCTAGAATTTCGCCGGCTGATCAAGACCATTCCATTCGTTGTGATCACGGCGGCGGCGCTGCTGAACTGCCTTACAACCCTGATTACCAATTCCACCGAGGGTTATGGGAACACTTCGTTCCCGGTCACATATCAGTTGCTGGAGTTGATCGCGGGAACCTTATACGGCTTCTTGATTGCTCTCATCACATATCACGCGGGGGTGCTGATCTGGGAGGAGCGCGACAGCAACAACGACGAAGTGCAGGATGCGCTTCCTATGCCGGAGTGGCCCGGGTTCGCGGCAAAGTTCGTGGCCTTGCTGAGCAGTATCGCGATCATCCTGGCGGTGGCGATGGCGACGGCGATCCTGGTTCAGTTCTTCCATCACTTTCACCGCTATCAGATTGGTCTGTACGTAGCAACCTTGTTCGGGATCGACTTCAGCCTGTTTATCTTTCTGGCAGTCCTGGCGTTCTTTATTCATGTGCTGTCGCCCAACAAGTACGTGGGATATTTCGCCTTCATCGGCTTCGCGATTGTCAATTTCTTTGTCTGGCGTCCTCTGCACGTTGCCACCTACCTGGTCCAGTTCGGTCAAACTCCGTCCCTGGTCTATTCGGATTTCTTCGGCTATGAGCCCTTCCTCAAGGGCTGGGCATGGTTCACCCTGTACTGGACGGCATTCAGCGTGGTGCTGGTGGTTGCGACTCTTGTGCTGTGGCCGCGCGGACGCGACCTGCGGTGGAGCAGCCGGTTGCGCAACGCGCGCTTGCGCTTCACCGGCCCGCTGCGCGCCTTCGCCGGTTTTGGGTTGATTGCGTTCGCCGCGATCGGCTTATGGATTTTCTTCAACACCAAAGTGCTGAACAGGCTCCGGAGTGAGAACGATCAGGACACATTGCAGGCGGACTACGAAAAGGCCTACAAGAAGTTCGAAAAACAACCCGAGCCACGTATTACGGATGTGAAGTATGCGATCGATATCTATCCCGAGACGCGTGGAATGGAGATGCGCGGCCAGCAGACCATCGTCAACAAGACTTCGCAAGCCCTGCCCGAAATACAGTTCACCCTGGCGGACAATTACGACACACGGATTGATTTGCCTGGAGGAAAGCTGGTCAAGGATGACAACCGCCTTCTGTTTCAGGCCTATTCCCTGGACCCGCCCATGCAGCCGGGGGAGTCACGGGTCATTCGCTTTACCGTCAAGGCCCGCAATCGCGGCTTTGAAAACTCGCTCACCAACCGCGAAATCGTCCAGAACGGCACCTTCTTCAATAGCACCATATCGCCGATGATCGGTTACCAGCCCACCAATGAGATGACCGACCGGAACAAACGTAAGAGTTTCGGCTTGAAAGAGAAAGATTTGATGCCGGCGCTCGAGCAGAACTGCGCCGCCGACTGCATGGACAGCTACCTCAGCAATAACTCGGATTGGGTGGACGTAGAAACGGTGATCGGCACGTCGTCCGACCAGATCGCTATCGCTCCGGGCACGCTGCAGCGGGAGTGGAGCGAAAATGGCCGCCGCTATTTCCAGTACAAGCTCGACCACTACTCGCTCAATTTCTATTCGTTCATCTCGGCGCGATATGAGGTGGCGCGCAGCGATTGGAACGGAATCAGCATCGAGGTCTACTACCTGAAGGAGCATCCCTGGAACGTCCCCAAGATGCTGAATTCGGTGAAGAAGTCATTCGCTTATTACACCCAGAATTTCGGACCCTACCCGCACAAGCAAGCGAGGATCATTGAATTTCCGCGGGTCGCGAGATTCGCCCAGGCGTTTCCGGGAACCATGCCCTATTCGGAGTCCATCGGATTTATTGCCAACCTCGAGCATCCCGACGACATTGATTTTGTTTTCTACGTAGTCGGCCACGAGATGGCACACCAGTGGTGGGCCCATCAGGTGGTTGGAGCAAATATGCAGGGGGCGACGCTGCTTTCGGAAACATTGGCACAGTATTCCGCGCTCATGATCATGGAAAAGGAATATGGTCGCGACACCATGCGCAAGTTCATGCAGTACGAGATGGACAACTACCTTCGCTCCCGTGGCACCGAACTGCTGAAGGAACGTCCCCTGCTGCGGGTGGAGGACAGCCAGGGGTACATCCACTACCGCAAGGGCAGCCTGGCGATGTACTACCTGCGGGAGATGATCGGAGAAGAAGCTGTCAACCGCGCCCTGCGCAAAGTGTTGCTCCAGTACGGATACAAGCAGCCGCCGTACCCAACCTCGTATGCCCTCATGGATGCTTTACGGGAGCAAACGCCGCCGGAACTTCAATATCTCTTGCAGGACCTCTATTACGACATCACGCTGTTTTCCAATCGCGGGCTCACGGCCACGGCGCACAAGCGGAGCGACGGGAAATACGATGTGACCGTCGAAGTGGAGACCCACAAGTACAAAGCAGACGAAAAAGGAAATGAGACCGAAGTTCCGGTGAATGACTGGATCGAGGTTGGCGCGCTGGCGGCTCCAGAAAAAGGGAAGAAGTACGGCAAAGTGCTGCACCGCGAACGCGTACGCATGACCACAGCCCGTAACACCTACAGCTTTACGACGGACGCATTGCCGGAGAAGGCGGGTATCGACCCGCTGTTGCTGCTCGTGGACCGGGTTCCGGACGACAACCTGGCAAACGTAACCGAGCAGTAATCACCGGCTCCGCTGCAACTCCCGATAGGCCTCGCTCTTGGACACTCCCATCTCTTTGGCGATTCTCTTCAGCGCCGCCTTCTCATCCAGCTTTTCCTCAGCCATGATTTGCTGGACCCGCTGTCGCACGCTCACCCCGGCCGCCACCTTCCGCTCAGTCTCTTCCGCCTTGCCGATCAGCAGCGTGATCTCGCCCTTGATGTCGCCGCGCGCATTCAACGTTTCCAGAATCTCGCTGGCTCGGCCGCGCAGGAATTCTTCATGAACCTTGGTGACTTCACGAGCGATCACCAACTGACGTTCTCCCCCGAGAGTCTCGACCACGTCTTCGACCGCTTCCTTTACCCGGTGGGGCGCTTCGTAAAAGACCTGCGTCCGCGGCGACGCCTTAATGCTTTCCAGCACCTGCCGCCGCTGTCCTCGCTTGGGGGGAAGAAATCCGCTGAAGCGAAACGAGTCCGTGGGCAGGCCGCTGGCCACCAGCGCCGCCAGAAACGCCGACGCCCCTGGGATCGGCACCACCGGAACATGGTGCCGTATGGCGAGCGAAATCAGCCGGAAGCCGGGATCGGAGATGCCGGGCATCCCCGCGTCCGTCACCAGCGCCACGCGCGCGCCGCGCTCCAGTTCGAGCACCAGTTCAGGAGCGCGGGTCATTTCATTGTGTTCGTGATAGCTGACCGTGTGGGTCGAGATGCCGTAGTGGTTCAGCAGTTTTTGGGTCTGGCGGGTATCTTCACAAGCGATCTGGTCGGCCTGCTTGAGCACACGTACCGCTCGCAGCGTGATGTCCTCGAGATTGCCGATGGGGGTGGCCACCAGGTAAAGTCCCGGGGACAGAGGTCCTTGCGCATTCTCGGGTGCGCCTACGCCCGCTTTCATGTGGCGAGTCTAACATCGGGTGCTGTCCGCCCGTTCATTGACGTGGTTGGGCACAAACCCTAGAATCTAGAAATGCAGCATTTAGCTGTTAGCTCTCAGCTTTCAGTGCGGACCCGTAAGGCTTAAGCTGAGAACTGACAGCCGAAAGCTCAGAATGTAATGCTCGCCCGCTCTTCAGGAGATTTCCAGGAAGTCCATGCCACTTTACGAATACGAGTGCAAGAAGTGCCATCACCGCTTTGAGCGAATCCAGAAATTTTCCGATCCTCATGTGAAGAAATGCCCGGATTGCGGCGGGCCGATCGAACAGGTGATCTCCGCGCCGGCGGTGCAATTCAAGGGCTCGGGATGGTACGTTACCGACTACGCCAAAAAGTCCTCGGCTGGTGCACCCTCGTCGAATCCATCGAATGGAGACGGGTCTTCCAAGAAGGAAAGCAAGTCGAAGTCGGAACAGTCTCAAGAATCAGAAAGCTCCCAGAAGTCTGAGAGTTCCAAGAAGCCAGAAGGCGCGGCCAAGAAGAGCGAGAAGAAGTGATGTTAATTTAGGCGCGAGCGTCCCGCTCGTGCTCCGGATAGCGCCACTCGGCATCGTTTCGCATCGGTCATCGCCACTTCAGGCTATAGCCCAGTTCGGCCAGAATCTGGTTCTCGAACTCGTACTCCAGGACAAACGAGAAGCTCTCGCCCTGGTCCTCCCATGAGGCGGCATACCTGGTCACGTCCTGGCCGTAAAACGAGTAGGCAGCGGCGTAGCGAACGTTACAGGGCTGCGGGCAGGCGATCATCCCGGTGGGGTCGTTGCGCTCCAGCCCAGTTGCGGCCAGGAGCACGGGGGAAGAGACGTCGGGCTCGGCGCTCACCCGGAGCTGGTGAGGCACCACCTGGCGGGCGCGCACGTCTCCGGGACGAATATCCGCCGGCGCTCCGGAGAACGATCTCTGCAGGGGATTCAGGTCCACCTGTTGCGCCAGGGTCTCCTGAGCCCCTTTCCATAGCGTCCACAAGTAGGCGTCCGAATGCTGAGTCTGATTCACAAACCCTTCAGGAAGCGCATCCGGACGCCCACCGCATCCCAGCAGGATCACTACCAGAACAAGCGTCCAAAGGCTCCGTCGCATAGCTCCCCAGGTTCGTTTTGGATCGGGTTCGGCAGCGATCCCAAGAAAAGCCATCGGCCGTTGGGATCGTGAACTCCAGCGTCTGCCCGGAAGAATCGTTTCCTGCACTCCTGCATCTAAATAGTCGTTATAACGAGGATTCCACTATGATCACGATCAGACGCAGCAACGAGCGCGGCGGAGGCGATTTTGGCTGGCTCAAGA
>JBGQIG010000140.1:0-7386 GCA_041498365.1 Terriglobia bacterium
CGGCGGTGTCACCACTTCGTATTTCGAGTGGGTCCAGGACCGCCAGGGTTATTTCTGGAAGGAATCCGTGGTCAACGAGCAGCTCGAGCACATCATGAAGGGCGCCTTCGAAGACGTGGTCCGGTTCTCCGAAACTCACGGGGTGAACAACCGGATAGCGGCTTATATGCTGGCCATCGACCGCGTGGCCTATACCATCCGCCAGCGCGGAATCTACGCTTAGAAACACCAAGGGATCCCGTAAATTCCCGAATGCCCGGCACGGGTTTTCCCACATGTTGACCCCTAACAGGTGAAGTGTCATCATGGTCGCCCCGCGGACAGGCCTGGAAGCACCCCAGCGCCCTGGAAGGAACTTCCACATACCTATGGCCGGTCCGGAACGAGAGAGGAAATCATGAGCAGATTGCAAACCAGGCTAAGTACGTGGACTATCGCGCTCTGCATGTTTTTCGTGCTGAGCGGGATCTCCGCCCTGGCCAAGCCCCAGGCCAGTTCCACGGACGACCAAACCCCGACCACAACCAAGAAGAAAAAGAAAAAAGCGAAGAAAGACGCGGGCGCTGCCAGCGATCAGTCGGCCGCCACCGGCACTTCGTCTACCACGGCCAAGAAATCAAAATCGAAGAAGAGCAAGAAGAGCGATAGCAGCGCCGCTGCCGACACTGCGACAACAGCCAGCGACACGGGAGCGAAGAAGACTCGCAAGAAGAGCAAGAAATCTGACGAAGCAACCACCGAATCGGCCAAGACCGAATCCGCGGCTGCTTCGGAGGGCAAAAGCAAACGCAAGAGTAAGAGCAAGAAGGCTGCTTCCGCCGACGCGGAAAGCGCAACTTCCGCCAGTTCGACCACGGCAAGCGATACGGGATCGACGAAGAGCAAGAAGAAGAACAAGAAGGCAGCCGAAGCAACCACCGAGTCTGCGAGTGCTCCGTCGAGCAGCGACGCTACCCCAACCACTCCCAAGCGCACCCGCAAGAGCAAGAAGTCTGAAATGGATTCCGGGGCTTCTGCCTCGGCGCCCGATTCCAGTCCGATGCCGGCCACTCACGCTGCCTCCACACCCCCGCCCGCGGCCGCTCCGTCCAACTCTATGGCGCCCTCAGCACCAAAGGCCAGTAAGACAGCAGCCACCGCGAACGCTTCCGATTCGCAAGTGGCCGCAGCCAAGTCAGGCGGCATGGTCTGGGTGAACACCGACAGCGGCATCTATCACAAAGGTGGCCGCTGGTACGGCAAGACCAAGACGGGAAAATTCATGAGCGAGGCGGACGCCAAAGCCGCCGGGTACAAACCATCCCAAAAGGACTAAGGAGAGGTTATGAAGCGCAAGAGCCTGATTACTCGAATTCTGCTCTCACTTGTCGCCCTGGCACTTTTCACCAGCGTGGCCGCGGCGCAGACCAAGTCCGCCAAGAGCTCCAAGATGGCCAAGTCCGACTCCACCACGTCGGCTCCGGCTGCCGCCGATCTGCTCGACATCAATTCCGCCACCAAGGAGCAATTGGACGCCCTGCCCGGCATCGGCGAGGCCTACTCCCAAAAGATCATTGACGGCCGCCCCTACGCCAAAAAGACCGACCTGACTCGAAAGAAGATCATTCCAGCCGGCACTTACGCCAAGATCAAGGACAAGATTATCGCCAAGCAAAAGTAATTTTCGAAGAATGTGTAGCGCCGGGAGGGCACGGCTTCAGCCGTGCCGGGAGATCGCGTCTTAGATACTTAGATACTTAGATACTTATGGCGCGACTACCAGTCGTGCCTTCCTTACTTAGGAGGCATTATGAGTTTTCTGGAAGATATGGCGGGCAAGCAACTCAGCAGCATGCTATCGAGCAGTTCCAATCCCCTTGCATCTGCGGTACTGCAGATGATCAACAATCAGCCCAATGGACTCTCCGGTCTGGTGCAGCAATTTCACGACAAAGGCCTGGGAGGCGTGGTCAGTTCCTGGGTCAGCACCGGCCAGAACCTGCCCATCTCCGCCGATCAGCTTCAGCATGTCCTGGGAAGCGAGCAAGTGAAGGATCTCGCAGATCAGGCAGGAATTTCGCCCGACGTAGCGGGTTCTCACCTGGCGCAGCTACTCCCGATGCTGGTGGACAAACTTACCCCCAACGGACAGGTTCCAGAGACTTCGTCGTTGCTGGAGTCGGGACTATCCCTGCTTAAGAGCCTGGGCAGAACCGGGACCGATGGCTAGGTAAACGCGCTCTAACTCAGGGACTCCCCTCGTTCCTTTGCGCTCTTGGCGGAGTTCCTTTGCGGTCTTTGCGGTAAAGATTTTGGCCGCAAAGTTCGCCAATCCCGTAAAGAGCGACAAGCGCGGGACGTACTTTTGCTTCATTGCTTCCCCCTTCACAGTGGAGGATAATGAACGTCGTCAGTGCTTTGCCCAACTGGCGGCCCGTGCCTGCGGTGAACCTGCCTAACTCCATCACGCTGACCCGTATCTTCAGCATCCCGCTGCTGATTTGGCTTCTCTCCACCAAACGGTTTCATGCCTTTAACGGCGAGCAGGAGCTGCTGGCCTCGGCTCTGTTCATCGCCGCCTCCATCACCGACGGCATCGATGGATATCTTGCCCGCCGCCGTGGCCAGATCACGACCATGGGCATGCTGCTCGACCCCCTGGCTGACAAACTTCTCATCGCGGCTGCCTTCATTGCCCTGGTGCAATTTAATCCCAGCCTAGTCCCTGCCTGGGTGGCGGTGGTGATCATTGCGCGCGAGTTTCTGGTGAGCGGATTGCGTTCGATCGCCGCTTCTGAGGGCTTTACCATCGAGGCCAGCGAACTGGGCAAGTTCAAGATGCTGGTCCAGATTGTTTCCGTGGTCGCCGTCATTCTCGATCACCGCTGGAAAGAATGGCCGGTCGGTCCCTACATTTTCCCGGTTCACTGGATTGCGGTTGTAGCCATCTGGTTCATGGTTTTTCTGTCGCTGGCGTCGGCGATAGATTACTTTGCCGCCTTCTGGTCAAAGATTGACCGGCACGTGGTCAAACGCCGCCGCCGCGCCTTCGTCCTCAGCCGGCGGAGAAAACGCGATGTGCCCGTTACCTGACGCTTCATCCTCCCGCCTGACTTGCCGTCACGGGAGCCTCGAGCCCAACGAATTTTCTCCTGAAGAACGCGCCTTGCTGCTGCGCCTGGCGCATGACGCCATCGCGGCAGCGCTCGATCAGCGCGAAATGCCGCTGACTCCGCCTTCCGCGCACCTGGCCGAGCCTCGGGGCGCCTTTACCACTTTGTATTGCCGTGGTGATCTGCGCGGCTGCTTGGGTTATGTGTTTCCGGTAACTGCGTTATACCGCACGGTAGCGGAGAGCGCGCGCGGGGCGGCCTTCGACGACTCGCGTTTCTCGCCGGTGACCCGGGAGGAAGCTCTGGAACTGGAGATCTCCCTCAGCATTCTTTCTTCGCTCAGGCCCATTCAACCAGAAGAAGTCGAAATCGGCCGTCACGGCTTGCTGATCAGCCGCGGACCTAATCGCGGGCTGCTCCTGCCACAAGTGCCCGTTGAGCACCACTGGGATCGCGTAACCTTCCTGGAACAGACCTGCCGGAAAGCCGGTTTACCGTTGAACGCCTGGCAGACCGGCGCCCAGCTGGAAGTGTTCACCGCAGAAGTGTTCGCAGATTCCAGCACGAAGTAACTGGAGAAGGAGATTTTAGATTGCAGATTTCGGATTGTAGATTTTTCCGGTCTCCTGCAGCTCGCTCCAAAATCTGCGATCTAAAATCCTCAATCTGAAATCCCGTGGGTAACTCGGCCGTCTTTCCGCCTGCATTTTCAGCGCCGTGTTGCAAAAAAAACAGGGAGGCCAAAGCCTCCCTGAAGTAGATGTTCTCTACCGACGCAAATTACTGTTGGTCGAGTTCCACGTTGTCTCCCACGTGGACATCTTCCAGCGCGAACACAATCATGCCGGTCGCAGTCGTCGGCGTGGTATTGATAACCACGATTTCTCCCACGGCGCGCCGTGGCATATCAGCCACACGGATCGAAGCCCCCTTGGTCCTGGTAAACATGTGCCCTTCGATGGACGGCGGGTTCTTCTGGGTATCGTCCGTGGTGGACGCTTTGAAGGAGAGCGAGTCCACCGGGTCGCGCAGGTCGGCCTCGTAAGTGCGCACCGCCCGGAAGTAGTCGCCCACCTTGATTCCCTGGTTGGCGCCCACGTTCATGTAGATCTTCGAGCCCGTTCCCAGCAGCAGGTCGAAATCCTTAGCCAGCACAATGCGTCCACTCGCCTTGCCGTTGCTCGGCATGAAGCGGTCAAACCGCTCCGGCAGATGAAACGAAATTGCAGGCTTTTCCACGAAAGGTATCGCAACGTCCCCGGGGACCATAGGTTCGCAACTGAACTCGATGTGCCCCACCGCCATCTTGCCCCGAGTATCGACAATGCGCACCCGGCCCAATTCGGAATAGGGCTGGCCCATGGCCTTCAGCATGGACTGTTGACCGGCGAACAATTCATAGTGGTTGGGATCCACTAATTCGCGCACGATCTCGTACTGCTGGCCCGTCTGGTAGCCTTGCCCCGACAGGAACACAAGGTCATTGGTTGCGAACTTGGTGGTATTGGGACTTTCCAGCCCGCCCGCCACGAAATTGGCGTTGGCCACAACGCTGCTGACAAAGCCGCCGCAATAGATATCGGCGTTGGTTGGGGTCTGCACCCGCTCCACCGGAAAGCTTCCCGTCGTAATCTGCGTACCCTGAGGCGCAGCTTGATCTGCCGAAGCCGTATCGGCTTGCTGCGCAGCTGCCGCCACCGCCAGGCACAGTAACAGCAACAGTCCTGTTTTCTTCATGTTACCTCCGAAATCGAGACCGGGGCCCCTGCCGGCTTTCTCCCGCTAACTGCAGCAAAATAAAAGGGCTTTCAAGCCGGACAGTAACAAGAGCGGAAGGGTCGGTCAAGGTTACGCTGGTGTTATCGCAGGTACGTTAAAAAGTTTGGGCCGGAGGAAATTCCTTAATCCGTTGTTGCATCTGTAATTACGCGCCTGTAATATCCCGACTCGTTCCCCCATGATGAATGCTGCCTCCACCAGCTACGTCGCCAGGCTCCTGCCCTTGCGGCTCCCGCGGGTATGCGTAGCGGTCACCGACTCCGATCCCACCGGCCTGGTGGATAAGGCCGAGGCGCTGGTTCGAGATAACACCTTTCTCGAGTTCAGGTTAGACTATTTGCCGCATCCCGGCCTGGCACTTCCCAAAATCAAGCGCTTTCTGGAATATCACCCTCATGTTGTAGCCATTGGGACCTGCCGACGGACCACCAGCGGTGGCAAATTCAAAGGTTCCCTGGCGGCCCAATTGAGCCTTCTCGGGAAAGCCAGCGCTGCCGGGTGTCAGTTGCTCGATATCGAGCTGCAAAGCGCCTCCAGATGCCGGCCGGAACAGGTCCACAGATTGCGAAACCGGTCGGCCTTGATCCTTTCCTATCACGATTTCCGAGCTACCAGGAATCTGGAGCGGACGCTCGAAAAAATGGCTGCGATCCCCGCTGACTTTTACAAAATCGTCAGCACCGCCACCACCCTCTACGACAACGTGACCATGATGAAATTTCTGGAGAAGTATGGCGACCGTTATTCTCTGGTCGGGTTGTGCATGGGCGAACAAGGGATCATCAGCCGTCTGCTCGGGGTGCGAGCCGGAAGTGTTTTTACTTTCGCGTCGATCAGTCCCGAGGAGAAGACTGCACCGGGGCAGGTCACGGCCCAGGAATTGCGCAATACCTACCGCATCGAACAGATGGATGTGGCCACTCGGGTATATGGCGTGGCTGGCGATCCGGTCGCGCATTCACTCTCGCCGGCTATCATGAATGCGGCGCTGCGCCGCGAGAACGTGAACGGCGTCTACCTCGCTCTCCACGCCAAGACGCTCAAGGATTTGCTGGCCTGCGTGCGGGATATTCCGATCCACGGCCTCTCCATCACCATGCCGTACAAGGAAGCTGTCCTCAAGCACCTCGATAACACCGATTCACACACTACGAAGATCGGCGCGTGCAACACGGTGGTAAGGGCGCAGGATGGAAAGCTTTATGGATTCAACACCGACACCGCCGGCGTGGTCCGCCCATTGGAATCGCGAATCACGCTGGAGAAAGCGAAAATTCTGGTCCTGGGTGCAGGGGGCGCGGCGCGAGCCGCGGTTTTCGGACTCAAGGAGCGGGGCGCGGAAGTTTACATTCTGAATCGCACCGCCGGCCCGGCACAAAAGCTGGCCCACCAGGCCCGCGCCCGGACCGCCAAGCGCGCCGACCTGAAAAAGCTTGCGTTCGACGTCATCATCAATGCCACTCCCGTAGGTATGGGCAACACGCGCGAGTCTCCATTGAATGAAAACGAAATCAACGCGCACTATGTTTTCGACATGGTTTACGATCCGCCGGAAACGCGCCTCATGAAGCTGGCCAGGGAGCGCGGCGCGGAAGTGATCCCGGGAATCGAAATGTTCGTCCACCAGGCCGCGCGTCAGTTCGAAATCTGGACCGGCAAGCCCGCCCCGTGGGACGACATGCTGCGCGTGGTCACGCTGGCCCTGCAAGAGCGTACCGCGGCCCGCCAAGCCGCCAAGGAACAAAAGAGGTAGTTTAGCGTAGCGCCGGCATCCTGCCGGCTGTCCCGAGGGCGTCTCGCCCTCTGGCTCGGCGGGATACTCCCAAAGCTGACTTTGCACCAAATCAAAAGGGGGAAATCCGTCCGCTTTTCTTCGAGCAAGAGGGGGTTAATCTGCAGACCCTGGACCGTTTTGAGTGAGCCGAGGGCGGGACGCCCTCGGGACAGCCGGCAGGATGCCGGCGCTACGTAGGAGCAGCCCAGAGGCGAAGTGCGAAAAAATCCGACAAATGCTGTGGTGCGCCGGCCCCGCAAAGAGCCGGCGCACTGCATTCTGCTAGTAGGGCTTGAAGTCCTGCCAGTAGGTCAGGTTCACTACGTCCTGCAACATCGGTGTGCCCGGAGGCAGCTTGGCCGGATCCAGGAACGCCGAGTCGAAATAGTAGTTACGAACTGGTGGGCTGTAGACCAGCGTGCAGCACTTGTAAATGCCCGTGGCATACTGTGAGTAGTACAGGCTGACCAGTGATCCGCGATAGAACAACCCCTGGCCTCCCCAGTTTTCAATGTAACGCAGGAAGTTGTGCACCCCGCCGTCGGTCCCGAAGTCATTGCACGCTGCCGCGCAGTTAGTCGGCTGCGGGAAGTTGATGTTTTTCCCGCCGGCGATGGCCAGCCGGTAGTAGGTTGTCTGCGCATCCCGATTACCGACAACCAGGGCATTGTTCATACTGTTCAGATCCGACCAGCCGAGAGCAGCGGCGTTGGCTGGCGTCGGGGACGGGTTGGAAAGCAA
>JBGQIG010000141.1:0-7357 GCA_041498365.1 Terriglobia bacterium
AGCACTCTGGATTGAGGGGCGCGGCGGAATGCCAGCAGGAAATCCTGCAACTGCTCGATCCCTTGCTCAAGATAGAGGTCGTGCTGGTAGTGGTCCTGAATCTGCGCGGCGCTGAGCTCGTCGCGAAAGAGCTGGACCACGGCTTCGTCCGTCATCGGACGCTGAGCGCGGACGGAGTCATAGAACGCCAGTAGGATCCGATGAATGACTCCGCCATATTGCATGGCAGCGGGAACTTCGCCTGGGATCTTCCATTCGCGTTCCAGCTTGAACTGTAGCGGGCAGGTTTCGTAGGTCTGGACGGCGCTGGCGCTCAGCCTTACGGACAGGTCGGAGGCCGGCGGCAGGGAGAGCCACTCGCTGGCGCGCGTCATGTTCGACGGATCTGCCGTTTGGGCAAACATGTCGGTCTGAAATCCACGGGGTTGGCCTGGCACCAGCCATTTCCCGAGCAGGCTGGAGTCTTTGAGCAGATCACGGAGAAACCCTGGAGGGCTGGGATCTTTGCCTACGCCCTGCTTGGCGTAAATGGTCAACGAGTCCCGCGCCCGGGTCATGGCGACGTAGAACAGACGGCGCTCCTCCTGCCTGCACAGTTCCTTGTCATCATCCTGGGCGATGGATCCCGGGTCGTGCAGTTCGCGTGGAAATTCGAGAAGAGATTCCTTGTAGGGCGACGGAAAAGAAGGGGAACTGGCACGAAGGATGAAAACGTGGGCAAACTCAAGACCTTTCGCCGCATGCGCAGTCATGAGCCGGACTGCGTTGTCATCCTTCGAAGCCAGCGGTATCACTCCCCCGGCCTCGCGAAAATATTCCAGGTAATCGAGAAGCTCGCTGATCTCTCCGGTCTTGGTGATGACCTTCTGCTCCCATCCGCTGACAAACTCGAGGACCGCGTTAAGCGCGCGCGAGCTGCGGTCCAGGGAAAAGCTGCGCACGATCATATCCACCGCAGCGCGGCCCCGGGCGTTGGCGGCGGCGATTTCATCGCGGGTCTTCCGCAACCGCTCCAGCACCGCCGGACCGCCTTCGACCTGGGACAGCACCAACGCGATAGCGGAGGTGCCGGCGTCGCGTGGGAGGGCCTTGATCCCGGCGCGTAACCTCTCCGGATCGATGGAGAACTGCGGCAAGGCGGCGACCCGGAACAGGCTGGCGCCGTCCACATCGGAGACGACAGCACCCAGGCAACCAAAGAGGTCGCGCGCTTCGGGCATGTCCATTACATCCATGTTCTCGATGGAGAACGGAATGCCCTGAACCGCCAGTTCGGCGGCCAGTTGATCGCGATGAGAGTGCGTGCGGTAAAGCACAGCGCAGTCGCTCCACTGGCGCCGCGTCTTGCGTTGCCAGTCTCGTAACGCCGTCACCAGTTCGGTGCACTCGGCATCCTTTGCCCGTAGCACCACTGCCTCAACCGGCACACGCGGCAATTCTTTGCCTTCCCGTGCGGCGTCTTCCTCGCGGGCTGAGACCAGCACGGAACGCTGGTAACTGGGTGCGGGGCCGCGTATCGAATCGAATACGTTTGGGTTTTTGGAGATCAAGGCAAAGGCGCTGTTCAGAATGGGAGAGGTGGAACGGCGATTTTTCTCCAGCCTTACCAGGCCCGCGCCCGGAAAGTGACGTTGAAAGAGAACAAATGCGGCGCTCGAGGCTCCGCGGAAGCGATAGATCGCCTGGTCCGGATCTCCGACCGCAAAAACGTTCCGCTCTTCGCCCGCCAGTTCTTGCAGCACCTTCACCTGGGCGAAATTTACATCCTGAAACTCGTCCACCAGGATGAACCGTGCGCGCGCCCGGTTGAGGCTGTCGCTGTCCTGCTGCAACAACTGGTACGAGTTGGTGATCATGTGGCCGAAGGTGCCCAGGTTGTCTTCCCGCAGCATCCGTTCCACCGTGGCAAACACCCGGGCGATCTCCCGGCAACGCCCCAGGACCTCTTCGTCCGACAAGTTCCCCACGTCTTTCGATTTGCTCACGCGTGGGATGGGTAGCTCTCCGCGCTCAAGCTTGCGGACATATTCTTCATACTTTTCCGGGCCGACCAGTTCGTCATGGCAATGCCGGATGAAGGTGAGCAGGTCGTCGAAGAACTTGCTGACCCTGGCGGCGCGAACGAAGTGGTCCAGTTCCAGTTCGCGGATGCGCCGGCGCAGGTAGATCCAGAGGTCCTGGTCGTCAAGTACACCGAACTGTTTGCCGCTCAGGTGGAGAAGATCGTTGCAATACTCGTGAAAGGTCGCGATCCGGAGGCCGGACAGATTAGTCCCGCGCAGCTCTTCTTCCACCCGCTGGCGCATTTCCTGGGCCGCGTTCTTGGTGTAGGTGACGGCAAGGACTTCGTCGGGACGGGCGTAGCCTTCGCGGACCAGACGGGCGATGCGCCTGGTCAGGACAGTGGTTTTCCCGGTGCCGGCCCCGGCAATAACCAGCAGGGGCCCGTGGACGTGTTCGATAGCTTCCCGCTGCCGTTCGTCAGGCTCGAAAGCCCGGGGACGTGAAATGGGTTTTGCCACTGCCACTGAGCAGGAGAATACCAGAGAAGCGAAAGGATTTTTCTGAGGAGAATCCTATTGCAGTTCTGCGAGGGCTATCACGGTTGCCGCTATCGCCGCCGTTTCGGCGCGCAGGATCGTGCTTCCTAAAGACGCCGCAATCCAGCCGGCGCCGCGGAACAACTCCAACTCCGATTCGGTCCAACCCCCTTCGGGACCAATCGCAAGCGCTATTTCAGCGGTTGCGGTGTCGGCTGGCAAAGCATCCCTCAACATCACATTTTCTTCCGATTCAGCCAGCACAATTCGGGTGCCTCCAGCCATATTTACAGCCTCGTTGATCTTCACCGGCTGTGAAATTTCCGGCAGCGACGATCGCCGGGACTGTTCGGAGGCCTGGCGGGCAATGCGCTGCCATCGCTCCACCCGTTTCTGAGCTGCGGTAGCGAGGTGGGCCTCGGTGCGATGGGCAACCATCGGAATGATGCGGGCAACACCCAGCTCCACACACTTTTCTATGGCCCACTCCAGTCGATCGAACTTGAAGATGGAGAGGACAAGGGTCAATCTGGGTGCCAGTGCAACTGGAACGACCTCGCCTAGTTCGAATTCGACCCGGCCATCCTTGATGCTGGTAATGCGCCCGCGACGGACGTTCTCACCAGTTGCGATGTCAAATTCCTGCCCGATACGCCCGCGAAGTACGTTCGCGAGGTGCTCAGCGTGGGAACCTACCAAAGCAGCGCGATTGCCGGAGACTTCGTCGGCGATCCAGCGGCGTCGGGTCATGGCTGTGAGAATGTCATCCTGAGCGGAGTGGCTGCTTCGCTTCGCGAAGCAGCGACATAGTCGAAGGATCTCTGCAAGCTGATCGGTAGGCGCGGCGCTAGTGCGTCAGGATGAAACAGCGGACCGCAGCGGCTAAAGCCGGATCAGTTTGCAGCGAGTTATGGCACGACTGCAAGTCGTGCCCTTCCCAAAGCACATTCGCGAACTGGCACGTCGGGGTCGGCTTGTTTCCTTCCGCTCCCAGGGGTCCTTCGACTACGTAGCTATCAGCCTTCAGGTCTCAGCTATCAGCTTTCAGCCTTCCGATTCAGACTGAAAGCTGATGGCTGATAGCTGAGAGCACAATCACCTATCCGAAGATGTCTTTGACCTTGCCCAGCAGAGTGCGGCGTTGGGGGCGGTTTTCCACGCGAGTCATTCCTTCGAACTCCTGCAGCAATTCGCGCTGGCGCTTGTTCAGCTTGCCCGGGGTCTGAACCCGCACTTCGACGAACAAATCGCCTTTGCCGTGTCCATTGAGCACGGGTACGCCCTTGCCGCGGATGCGGAGGGTCGTGCCCGACTGGGTGCCGTCCGGCACCTTCAGAACATGTTCGCCTTCGAGGGTGGGGACGCTGATTTCCGCGCCCAGGGCGGCCTGCGTAAACGAGATCGGGATCACGCAATGCAGATCGTTTCCTTCGCGCTCAAAGAAGGGATGCTCCTTCACATGCAGAACGACATACAAGTCGCCGGGAGGGCCGCCGTGGACACCTCCTTCTCCGAATCCAGAGAACCGGATGCGGGTTCCGTCTTCCACGCCGGCAGGAATCTTCGCGTCCACGGTCCGCTGTCGCAGGACCCGGCCTTCTCCTTTGCACTTGTGACAGGGATCGGTGATTACATTGCCCGTGCCCTGGCAGGTGGGACAAGTGCGCGCAATACTGAAGAAGCCCTGTTGGTAGCGAACCTGTCCCCGGCCGTTGCAGGAACGGCAGGTGATGGGTGCCTTGCCCGGAGCCGCGCCTGAGCCTCTGCACTCTTCGCAGGTTTCATGGCGACGCACCGTGACCTTGGTTTCGGTGCCGAAGACTGCTTCTTCGAATTCCAGGTTTATGTCTTCACGCAGATCCGCGCCTCGCTGAGTGCGGCTTCGTCTCCGTGTACCGCCACCGCCAAAAATGTCGCCCAAGCCGAAGAAATCACCGAAAATATCGCCCAGGTCGGTAGCCTCGAAACCTGCTCCTGCACCTCCGCCTAACCCGGCGTGGCCGAAACGGTCGTAGACCGCGCGTTTCTCGCCGTCCGCCAGCACCGCATAGGCCTCGCTCGCCTCTTTGAATTTATCTTCTGCGTCGGGATTATTGGGATTGCGGTCAGGATGAAACTGCAACGCCAGCTTGCGATAGGCGCTCTTGATCTCCTGGTCAGTGGCGGCGCGGGCTACGCCCAGCACCTCATAGTAGTCGCGTTTTCCGTTGCTGGTCAGAATGGCCTTTCCCAAATCCTTTCAGGTGCTCTGATGATTTCAGTGCCTGGAGTTGCGTGCGACTCTCACCATGGAAGGGCGCAGCAGGCGGTCCTTCAACTTGTAGCCGCGCTGCAACTCTTCGAGTACATGATGATCCTCGGCTTCGCTGGTGTCTACCATTTCAATGGCCTGGTGAAGATGCGGATCAAAAGGCTCACCCTTGGCCGGAATCGGGCGAAGTCCCAGCTTTGCCAGCGTATCCTGCAGTTGCTTGTAGATAAGCTCGACTCCGCTGCGAAATTCTGTCTTATCCGCGGCACGGGTCTGCAGCGCGCGTTCGAAGCTATCCAGCGTGGGCAGAATTGCCTTCACCGCATCGGCCAGTGCGTACTCGCGGAACTCCTGTTGTTCGCGGGTGGTGCGCTTGCGCGCGTTCTCGAATTCGGCCTGAAGTCGAGCCAGGCGATCCAGCAGGGTGTCACGCTCGGCTTTCAGTCTGTCGATTTCAGGATCGCGCGCGCCGGCTTGTCCCTGGGGAGCGGCTTGGGTAAGCTCGCTCGCGGTACCCACATCCTCGCTGGTGTCGTCGTCGGCCGCGGGCAATTCGTGCTCCGCGTCCAGTTCCGCGGGGTCGACGTCCGATTTTCCGTTTCTTCTTACCATAGAACTATTCACTCAGATTCGTTCAGGATCTTGTCAAAAAGACGCGCGATATAGGAGACAGCGGTCATGGTGTGCTGATAATCGATGCGCGTGGGCCCGATCACCGCCAGCGATCCCATAACATCATCCCCTACCCGGGCCGGGGCGCCGATGAGCACGAAGTTCCGCATGGAGGGCAAGGCCTCGTCCAGTCCGATCACCACCCGCACGGCTTCCTGCTTGGCGTCGAGATAAGCGCCCAGTAACTCGACGATCTTTTGCTTTTCTTCCAGAGTATGCAGCAGCTCTTGCAAGCGTTGACGATCCTGCTCGCCGGTTACGAGATTGGATGCTCCCTCCACGAAAACGACTTGCGCGGTCTCGTCAGCGGCGAGTGCTCCCTGGCGGTAGAGCTGCTCCACCGAAGTCATAAGCCGATCGTACTCGCTGCGCTCCTGCTCCAGACGGCGAGACAGTTCGGTGCGCATCGCCTCCATGGTCCAGCCGCGAAAATTTTCATTGATGAAGCGCGCAGCCGCGTCCAGGTCAGCTTGCGGAAGATCCAGACGCAGCACCCGGTCCCGTACCAGGCCGGCTCGCGTCACCAGTACTGCCAAGACCTTCTGATCGCCGAGCCGGGAAAAGTACACGTGCTCGAGCGCATTCTTGGGACCGCCAACCGCCACGGTGATGCCGACGTTGTGCGAAATCAGTGAGAGGACGTGCGAAGTGCGCTCCATAAATTCCTGCACATCGGAAATCCCGTGCAGCGAATCCTGGATGATCCCCTGGTCTTCCTGGGAAAGACTGGCCTTGCCTGTAAGTTGCTCAACGTAATAGCGATACGCCTCAGAGCTCGGGACCCGGCCAGCCGACGTATGCGGTTGCTCCAGGTAGCCCGCATCCGCCAGATCCGCCATTACATTGCGAATCGTGGCCGGGCTCAACCCTTCCCGATTGGAACGTGCCAGTGTTCGCGACCCCACCGGGTCTCCGGTGGCAATAAAGGTCTCCACAATAGCAGTCAGGATCTCGCGCTCCCGCTCCCCGATCGGTGGGCCAGATGGCATAATAAGTACTTTTAATCCAAAAACTTAGATTGGAGAACCAACAATACTCCAGTTTCGATTCTAGGAAGCCCCGCTGCCCCTGTCAAGCTTTAGCACTCTGGACTCAAGAATGCTAATCCTTGACCGCCGTTATTGACCTGACTTAGGGTTAGTGCGACTTTGCCCATGCCGGACATAGCGCAAGGCGGCCGTTTCCTCTCTCGACGATGGCTGCTGAAGGTCTGTGCCAGCATTGGCGGGTCGAATACTCTTGCCGGTTGGTTCCCTTTCTTGAAATTCAATTCTGCGAATATGCTCAAGCAGGCAGACGACCACGCCGCTGGAAGAGAGATGCAAGCAAAACCTCACATCGCAGTGATTGGAGCGGGCGCGTTCGGCGGATGGACGGCGCTGTATCTGTTGCGCCGCGGTGTGCGAGTAACGCTGCTGGACGCCTGGGGGCCGGGCAACTCTCGCGCTTCCTCGGGTGGTGAGACTCGCGTGATCCGCGGAACCTACGGGCCCAATCAGCCTTACACGAAGATGGCGGCGCGGGCTACGCAATTGTGGAAAGAGAACGAGAAGCGATGGAAGCTGAAGCTTCTGCACCAGACCGGCGTGTTGTGGATGGTGACGGCAGGCGACGATCAGTTCGAACGCGGATCTTTGCCGCTCCTGCGCGAAGCCGGTATCCCCTACCAGGAGCTGTCGGTTCAGGAACTCGCGGCCCGCTGGCCGCAGATTAATCTGGAAGGGGTGCATTGGGGAATTTACGAGCCAGAAGGCGGTTTTCTGACCGCACGCATCGCATGCCAGGCAGTACTGGAGGGATTTTTGGCGGAAGGCGGCGAATACAGGGAGGCAGCAGTCCTGCCGCGTGACCTCGACGGTGGCAAGTGGGACAGCCTGTCTCTTTCAGATGGTTC
>JBGQIG010000142.1:0-7357 GCA_041498365.1 Terriglobia bacterium
CAAATCGTCGAAGGTCTGCAAGCCGGAGATCGTGTGGTCGCATCGGGAGCTTACGGCTTGCCGGACAACAGCAAAATCAAAGCGGAAAGCCCGAATGAAAAGTAACCAGGGCGAAGAACCCATCAGTGTGGAGGACTCTGCTTACTGGTTTTCGCGCCATTCCAAGCCCGTCATCTTCGTGATTCTGACGCTGGCGTTGGTCGGCGGCTACCTGGCCTTCAGCATCCCGGTCGCGGTTTTCCCGGCGACCAACTTCCCCCGCATCCTGATCGCGGTCGACAACGGAGTCATGCCCACCGATCAGATGATGGTCACCATTACCCGCCCCATCGAAGAAGCCGTGAACAGTGTCCCCGGACTGCAGGACGTGCGCTCGATCACCAGCCGCGGTTCAGCAGAGATCGATCTGTTTTTCGACTGGAACGTGGACATGTTCCAGACCTTGCAGTACGTAAATGCCGCCATCTCACGCGTACAGGCCGAACTGCCACCGAACGCGAGCATCGTGGCCAACCGCATGACCTTCGCCAGCTTCCCCATCATCGGGTACAGCCTTACTTCCCAGTCTGTACCGCAGACGCAACTCTGGGAGACGGCAACTTACGAGATCAAGCCCCGATTGAACCGGCTCGACGGCGTCTCCACCGTGCTGGTGCAAGGCGGACAGCAGCCGGAGTTCCACATCACCCCCGACCCGGCGAAGCTGCTGACGGCGAACGTCACCGTCACTGACATCCTGGACACGATGCGGCGTACCAACCTGATCGATTCTCCCGGGCTGTTCGAGAGAAATCATCAGCTGGTGCTGGGGCTGGTGAGCGGGCAAGTGCAAACCCCGCAACAGATCGCTGATACGGTCATCAAGAACACGCCCGCCGGAGTTCCAGTACGCATCGGAGATGTGGCCACGGTCGCTCCCGGAGTGAAGCCCGTATATACGATTGTCACCGCAAATGGTCAGCCCGCGGTGCTGCTCAATATCAACCGGCAGCCCGACAGCAACACGATGCAGGTCGCGGACGAAGTTCACGCCCAGGTGGCAGAGATTCGCAAGTCACTCCCTCCCGACATTGAGATCCGGCCCTTCTACGACCAGTCCATCATCGTCGGAGATTCCATCAAGAGCGCACGTGATGCCATTCTCCTCGGTCTGATTCTGGCCTCGATCATCCTGGTGGTTTTCCTGCGTGACTGGGGAACTTCCATTGTGGCGGGATTGGTGATTCCGGTGACGGTGCTGGTGACTTTCGTCGCGCTCAAGCTGCTCAACCAGAGTTTCAATCTGATGACCTTGGGTGGGTTGGCCGCTGCCGTGGGCCTGGTGATTGACGATGCCATCGTGGTGGTGGAGAACATCGTGCTTCATCGCGACGCCGGAGAAGGACGGCTGCAGGCGATCCACGGTGCGCTGCGGGAAATCGCGATTCCCCTGATCGGTTCGACCATCACTCCGGTGGTTGTGTTTCTGCCCTTGATTTCCATCACTGGAGTTACGGGGACGTTTTTTCGTGCCCTGGCCGTGACCATGGCAGTATCTCTGTTCGTCTCGCTGGCGCTGGCCCTGACCTGGACGCCCAATCTGAGCATGTACTTCATCGGCAAGCGCGACGATTTGCCTGTAAGCAGAGGGCAAGTTAAACCGGAAGACGAATCCATCTCGCGGCTCCTGGCGATCGAAGAGCTCAGCCTCGGCGGATTCTTCCGCCAGGTTGTAGACTTCCACGCCTACTGGTTGCGACGCGCCTTGGCTCGCCCCCGATGGCTGGCGGCTATGAGCCTGGTGCTCGTTGCCGCCTCGTACTTCTGCTATCGCTATTCCGGCTCCGATCTGATACCGGAAATGGATGAGGGTGGATTCACGCTGGATTACTGGACGCCCTCAGGCACTTCATTGACGGAAACGGACCGCATGGTGAGTCATATGGAACAGATCCTGAATTCTGTTCCCGAGGTCGAGAGCACTTCGCGGCGCACCGGCCTGGAACTGGGTCTGGCGGCGGTCACGGAAGCCAACCGCGGTGACATCCTGGTCAAGCTGAAAAGAGAGCGCAGCCGCGGCATTGACGACGTAATAGAGGACGTCCGGAGAAAAGTGACGGCACAGGAGCCCGCGGTGCGAGTCGAGTTCATTCAGGTCTTGCAGGACATGATCGGGGACTTGACCAGCGAGCCGGAGCCCATTCAGATCAAATTGTTCTCCCAGGATCCAGTGCTTTTGCAGAGCTGGGCTCCGAGAGTCGCGGCAGCCATTGGCAAGATTCCGGGCGTGGTCGATGTGCTCGACGGCATTGAAAACACCATCAGCGGACCAGCCACGACTTTTCAGATCAATTCCAGCATAGCCGCGCGCGCCGGATTCACGCCGGAAGAAATCGCCACCGATGCGGCGGCTATTCTGGAAGGCGCGCCGGCTGTGATGCCTGTGGTCAGTCATGATCGTCCCTACACGGTGCGGGTACGCTTCCCTGCCGGAAATCGCGTTTCGCTCGAGGCCATCCGCGATACGCTGTTGACCAGCAGCAGTGGAAAGACCGCAACCCTGGGCGCGTTGGCGGCAATCACCGAGCTTCCGCCACAAACCGAAATACGCCGGGAGAACCTGCAGCGCGACGTCTCCGTAACCGCACGTTTGGAAGGTATAGATCTGGGAAGTGCGGCCTCGTCAGTGCAGCAGGCCGTAGGCGCATTGCATCTGCCGATCAGCATTCGCGTCGAATACGGTGGAACCTACAAAGAAGAGCAGAGATCATTCCGCGATCTGGTATTCGTGCTGATCTTAGCCATCATTCTGGTTTTCATCGTTCTCTTGTTCGAGTTTCGATCGTTCGCTGCACCCCTGGCAATTTTGGCCTCGGCGCTTCTCTCGACTTCAGGGGTCTTCCTGGCCCTGATCATCACCCGCACCACCTTCAACGTTGCTTCGTTCATGGGAATGATCATGGTTGTGGGCATCGTGGCCAAGAACGGAATCCTGCTGCTGGACGCCGACCAGAAGTTTCGCCGGCTCGGTCTCTCGGCCGAAGACGCCATGCTGCAGGCTAGCCGCCGACGTCTGCGTCCGATTGTGATGACCGCACTCGCTACCGTCGCCGGAATGTTGCCGTTAGCTTTCTCTCTAGGCGCGGGCTCGCAGATGCTCCAGCCCCTTGCCATTGCAGTCATCGGCGGGATCCTGATCTCGATGGTGCTGTCGCTGATCATTACCCCCGCGGTTCACTTCTACCTTGGTAACCATCCAGAACCAATCGGAAGTAACGCAGCCCGCCGAGAGGTAGACACCTGAAGGCTCGCGCGAGATCGGCGCGAGATGTTGCTCCAAGCGATGAAAGTGCATAATCTTGCACATTCTGCCCCGATTATGATGAGCCCGTCTGGATTCATTCTGATGGGCTTCAGTTCGCCCCCGATCGGGGCTTAAGGGGATAGAAGTAAGCCTATTATTTTCCAGCTACTTACGGTCGGCGTTGGTCCCAACAGCGGACTACGCCATCAAAGCCGTGAGAACTTTCGTGCACGCTTTCGTGCAATGGTTTGGATTGTGGATTGCATTACAATAGAATTCCCGGAATCCCTCACCGGCTGGCGGAGTACTCGCTCTAGTGACGCAAACTGCTACCAGCCCGCAACGTAAGCCGCTTCTCGACGAGGCTTCGTTTCAGCAGCTGCTTTCTGCGGCCTACGTGCTCCAGGAGCACAACGACCGCCTGCAGGCGAAGGCATCCCACGGAGACTTCGCGAAAAATCTCTCTGCTATTGTAGAGACCCAAAAACTCATTCAAACCCTGCAGTTGGATCTGGCGGCCGCCGCCGAACTGGTTGCCGAAAGAGTACAGAAGATCACCAGTGCCTCGGGCACGGCCATAGGAATCATCGAAAAGGGCCAGCTCTTCTATCGCGCAACCACAGGCAGTGCTGCTGTTGACGCCGGGACACGCGTGTCACCTGAGTCCGCCCTGTCCGCGCATTGCCTCAGCAAAGGATCGGCGTTGAACTGCCCCGATGTCAGCGCCAATTCGCAGCTGCGCGCCGAACTTTTCCGCGAGCGCGAAGTGAACGCTTTCATCGCCGTGCCGGTGTATCACGCAGGCCAGGTGGCAGGTGTCCTCGAGCTGCGTTTTGCCAGCGCCAATTCCTTTCGCGAATCTGATCTGCGGACTGCTGAACTGATGGCTGGCCTGTTGAGCGAGGCCATGGTGACCGCCGCCCGCATGAAGTGGAAGGAAGCTCTGGCTTCGGAACGCCAGAGCATGCTGGAAGCTTTGGAAAGAATCAAGCCTCAACTCGAACGCCTGGGTTCGGAATCGCCGACGCTCGATGAGGTAATCACCGTGAGGCCACCCGTGGCGCCGGCAGAATCGTCAGCGGTAGCGAAAAGCGAACCTCGCGCGCCGCAGGGCGCTGACACCTGCTCCGCCTGCGGCAGCGACTTTTTTGACGCGAGCGAGTCTTTCTGCGGCATCTGTGGAGCGGCGCGCCCCATCGCAGCCGCACGCGGTGCGGTCCAGAGCAAAGATGCCCAGCACAAGACGGATTCTCCGTGGCTGGTTCCGTACGGACAGGAGGATCCGCCGAATGGAAATTCCCGCGCCGCAGCACGGGAGGATAGCGCTGGCGCAGGCACCAGTGCGATGCCTGCGTCGCTGCAGGAAATCATCGCGCTGAGCACGACTCAGAAGGACACCAGGCCCGAGGCCCGGAATGCGCAAACCATCGTGGCCCGGAATGCTGTGGAAACACATCCAGCATCGCAGACGGAACACGCATTAATGACAGCCTCGGAGGATTCCCTATCCACGAGCGAATCGGGCCGGATCTCAACTCAACTTGCCCCGCCAACCGAGAGCCAGGAAGATTCACTTCGCATCGTTCCGGTTGCGCCATCTGATAAGGTCCAGCCGTATCCCTGGACTTCCGCAAGGAAGGCTCAGGACTGGCTGGAGACGGTAAAAACACACCACGGTCCCCGGGCTGAATGGCTGGCTCAACAGTGGCAAAGGCGGCGGGCCAACATCTATCTCGCAGCTGCGGCCCTGATCCTTCTGGTGGTGATCTTGGGCTGGGGTACGCGGCCCGCGACTACGGTGGCAGGAAATCAGTCTCCTGCGCAGAAGGGCCAGCAGCAGGCCCCGCCTCCGCCTCGCCTGACCTTGTTTGAAAAGCTTCTGGTAAATCTCGGATTGGCGGAGCCTCCGCCCGCACCTTCCTACATGGGAAATCCCGACACCCAAGTATGGGTCGATGTCCACACTGCCCTGTACCACTGTCCCGGCAGCGACTTGTATGGCAAGACCGCTGACGGACGGTTCACCACGCAACGGGATGCGCAGCAGGACCAGTTTGAGCCCGCCAACCGAAAAGCCTGCCCGTAAACTCCTCTAAGCTAAATACAGGGAATTTTTGCACAATCTCAGGATTGACAACTCCCAGGCACGGTGCAATGTTTAATACCAACGCCTGTGGAGGGTGGATGTGCCAAATCTCAGGGATAAGGTGCCCGATACGTTGCCCCAGTCAGAGTTGAATCCGCTGACGAATCCAGCCCTGGAGCGAAATCTTGGCCGCTGGGCGCAGGTTTACTTCAGCAATCCGCCGGAGAAACGCGAGCGGGCGGTGAGTAAACTCTTGGAAGAAATTAGAAGAGAAGCTTCCGAGGGCGCCCCGACTCAGCCAGATCGTCCCTATTTTGCCCGGGCCAGGGAATTCGAAGACGTCGTTTGCCCTGTCTGCCAACGCAAGAATCCTCCGCGCCACAAATATTGTGCCGGGTGTGGTGAAGCGCTCAATCCGGTGCTGTCTGAGTCCGTGGTGAATCCGGCTCGCGCACCGATTCAAGAGCCTGCTGGAAGGCCAACGTCGCCCCTGGGAAGCGAGGCGCAGTGGCTGCGAGACCGGGCGTTTGGTGGCCTGGACCAGTCTGATGTTCCACGAAGGTCGGGGTGGAAATATGTAGTGGGCGGGCTCGTGATTGCGCTCGCAGGTTTTGCGTATCTGCAGTGGGCTCCAGGCTGGCAGCCAATCTTGAACTTTCCGGGAATCACGGGTGCCCCTCGCGTGAGCACCCCGAAGGTACCGCGCGCGGTTGGAGATTCTTCGTCAACCAATGTCGAGCGCCCGCCGCAAGCGATTCCACCCGATTCCAAAGAAGTCGAGGTCGTGAACCCTCCTGCTCCTGTTAATGCGCATGATCAGAGGATCGTGCCGGCGGGACTTCAGACGGCGGTACAGAAATCAACGTTGTTCAAGGCCTCGCTGCCTTCTCCCGCCAGTGAGAGGGAAGGTGGTGTTCCGGATTTGCGGCTCGCCCAACGCTACCTGGGAGGAAGCATGGGCGTGCGTGATTCCTCCGAAGCCGCCAAGTTGTTGTGGAAATCAGTTCGCCAGCAGAATGCGACTGCGGCACTCTTGTTGTCCGACCTTTACGTGCGCGGGGACGGCGTACCCAAGAGTTGCGAGCAGGCGCGGCTTCTGCTGGTGGCCGCAGCCAAGCGCGGCGCTCGTGAGGCGACACAAGGGCTGCGCACTCTGGAATCGCACGGCTGTCAGTAGGAACTTGCGGCGAAAACTACAAAGAGACCCCCGCCATCCGGGGGTCTTTAAGCTTTTAGGGCCTCGAATCAGTTCCCGTTCATCGCTGAAGATGATTACGACGGGGGCCGGGTTGATCGAGATTAAGAATGCTTTGTTCCCAGCTTTCCAGAACCTCAGGCGTGCGCCGGGATTTCTTGTCTGCGGGCTTCGTACCAGAGGGCCAGTTCGACGCGGTTCCAGAGCCCGAGCTTGTCATAGATGATTCGCAGGTAGTTTTTGACGACGTGTTCGGTCGTGCCGATGGCGTCCGCGACTTCGCGGTTCTTAAGTCCCTGGGCGACGAGTTCAATGACTCGCTGTTCTCGCTCGCTGGGTACCCGGTTTCCGTAACGCTGTTCTCCAAACATAGCTGCCTCCGATAAAGAATAGTTGCGAGTTTGACTCGCTTGATACCACCAGTAATGGCAAAGCGTAAGAAAAGACGATTAAAGTGCGCTTTTACCGTGCGCCGGGCCATCTTGAGCTGCCGGGCAATTTCCGAGTTGTCGCAACCCTGAAGCAACAGTTCCGCAATCTGCTGCTCACGCGGGCCCAGCCGAATGGAACTCTCCTTCATTCCGGCTCCCCCTTTTGGTTTCATGATTCAGGCCCGAGTCGGGCGATTGTGCCAAAGAAGTAGCTTGTGCGGGATGTCGTCTTGCGGCATCCGAAGCAGTCCGTACTCCAACTATTTTGATTTCTCCCAAAATTCATAGCATGCACACTGCCAAGCTGACCGTGGATATCGCCATTCGGCGAAAAAGAGGGGATTTCCTCAGGCGGCTGGACA
>JBGQIG010000143.1:0-7311 GCA_041498365.1 Terriglobia bacterium
GAACCTGATAGGGCTGTTCGTGGATGCGCAGCAAGATGCGGAAGCGGTTGCGCTGGCACGCAAGCTGGAACAATCCCAGCGCAGAGGCGGAGACCGGCGTGCTTTTGTTGCCCTGCTGCAAGATGTCACCGCCAAACATCGCAGTTCGCCCGATCTCCTGGAGTTCATGAGTGAGTTGTTCAATGCTTCCAACCGGGAAGGCGACTATTGCCAGACTCTGCTCAAGCTCTTCGATCTGCACTGCGGCATGGGTAACTATGCCAAGGCCGCCGAATGCCTGGATCGCGCAGCCGACGTGGATGCCTACGAGCCCGGCCACCAGAAGCGTCTGGAGATGCTGCGCGGTAAGATCGACGACAACCGGTTCAAGGTCATTTCTTCGCGGTTCACCAGCATGGCCAAGCCTCCCGAGCCGGCGAAGACGGGGCCTACGCTGGGCGCCGCTGCCCTGCAGGACCTGATGTTGCAGGCAGAAATCCTGGTGCAATACGGGATGCGCTCCAAAGCGATTGAGCGCCTGCAGCGCATTCAGGAACTTTTTCCACGTGAAGAGGAACGCAATCAGGACCTGCAGCAGTTGTACCTGGCCGCGGGAATGAGCCCGCATCATTCGGATTCTGCCCCAATATCGCAGTCCGGAAGATCGAGTGCCGCGTCGAAAGCGCCGGCACCTTCCGATCCGGTGCGGACGTCTGCGCCGGCTGAATCCGCCGACGTCAACAGCTTTACGAAAGTGGCGGACATCACGCGCAAGCTTTATCGCCAGACCAACGCCGACACCGTCATGTCCACCGCGGTTAACGAAATCGGCGCCCAGTGGAAGGTGAGCCGTTGCATTGTTGCCATGCGCAAGCCGGGAATGGTGCCCAGCGCGGTCAAGGAGTATTGCGTTGAAGGCATAAAGAATGGAGACGCAAAAGCGCTGAGCAAGCTGGTTACCGCGGTGCAGGACATCGCAATCAGCCAGGGCACCCTGACCATCACCGACGCACCGGCCGCGAGTGAGTTACAGGAAATTCGTGAAGTCCTGGCAGAGTTGAGCATCACTTCGCTGCTGGCGCTTCCGCTCAGCGACGGCCAGGACCAGATGGGACTGCTGCTGCTGGTGCAGAGTACCGCCCGTGGCTGGCACTCCAGCGATATCGTGGTGCTCAAGACCATCAGCGAGCAGATAGTGATCGCGCTGAATAATGCCGGCCTGCGCCGTCTGGTCAAGAGTTTGTCGGTCACCGACGAACAATCGGGACTGCTCAAGCGCGCTTCCTATATTGATCTACTGATGGCGGAGACGCGGCGTGCCATCCAGCAGAGCACCCCGGTGACGGTGACCTTGCTTCAGTTCGGCAAGAGCGCGGCCATGATAAAGCAGCACGGAGAAAAATCCGTCGAAGCCGCCATGCAGCGGATTGGCCAGCTCTTTGCGGCCAACATCCGGCAGAATGATCTAGCCTTCCGTTATGAGATGACCACCATCGCGCTGGTCCTGGGCGAAACCGCGGAAAAAGAAGCGCTGATGGCGGTGGAGAAACTGCGCAAACTGCTGACGCAAGTAAAGCTTTCCGACGAGATTCTCCCTTTTAGTGCAGGACTGGCCGAAGCGGTGGTGCGCCAGCAGTTCGATCCCGTGGACATCGTTACGGAGGTCATCAATCGCGCCGAGAAGGCG
Organism: Terriglobia bacterium; assembly: GCA_041498365.1. GTDB lineage: Bacteria > Acidobacteriota > Terriglobia > Terriglobales > Acidobacteriaceae > JAIQFF01. The sequence goes on from JBGQIG010000143.1 coordinate 1,667, forward strand.
CTCGATGCGGCTGTGGCTCAAGGTATGGGCCGAATCGTCAGCCTGGCTCCGTCGGTCGCCGCCGCCGCAGTGGCGTAACTTGGCGCGCTTTGCGAGTCCTTTGCGAACTTTGCGGTTTAAGACTCTGACGCGAGACCGCCCCACCCCTCGAATGTGGCAGAGATAGCATTTCCACTGATAAACTGCCAAGTTCGGTTGCTCCACGCAGCGCCAATCTGAATTCAGAGAGCACCAGGAAAGCCTCATGTTAAAACCCGGCGACATTGCCATCGTGAGCGGCGCCCGCACGCCCTTCGGTCGCTATTGCGGCAAGCTGAAAGATTTTACTGCCCAGGAATTGGGCGCAGTCGCGGGCAAGGGCGCTATCGAGCGGGCCGGGCTGGATCCCAAAGAATTCGATCATGCGGTCTTCGGCAATGCACAACAAACTTCCGGCGATGCCATTTATGGCGCGCGGCATGTCGCTCTGCGCGCGGGTCTGCCCATTGAGGCGCCGGCCCTCACCGTGAATCGGCTGTGTGGCAGCGGCATGCAGGCTATCGTCAACGCGGCCCAGATGATCGAGCTCGGTGAAGCAAATCTGGTTCTCGCCGGTGGCATGGAAGCCATGTCGCAGGCTCCGTTTGTCATTCGCGGACGCGATGGCTTCAATCTGGCGCCCGGCGGCAAGCTGGAAGACTCGCTCATGGTTGCGCTGCTCGACAGCTATTGCGGGCTGTACATGGCGAATACGGCAGAACACTATGGCGAGCAACAGGGAATCACGCGGCAGGCGCAAGATGAATTTGCGCTGCGCTCGCAGCAGCGTGCGGACGTGGCTTACAAGGAAGGACGTCTGCAGGAAGAACTGGTTCCCGTGGCCCTGAAAAATTCCAGGGGCGAGTTCACCGGCGAATCGCTGACTGAAGATGATCACCGGCGTCCGCAGACCACGATGGAAGGCCTGGCCAAGCTCAAGCCTGCGTTCGGGAAAAACGGTACGGTCACCGCCGGAAACGCCAGCGGAATTGTGGATGGCGGCGCAGCAGTCGTGGTGATGTCGCTGGATGAGGCTGGCAAGCGTAGCATCAGGCCGCTGGGGCGCGTCGTGAGCTGGGGCATTGCCGGAGTCGACCCCAAAGTGATGGGCCGCGGCCCCGTCCCCGCCACAAAGATTGCTTTGCAGAAGGCCGGGCTGACTTTGGATTACATTGATCTCATCGAAGTGAACGAGGCCTTCGCCGCGCAGTATCTTGCTGTGGAGAAAGAACTCGGCCTCGATCGCGAGAAGGTGAACGTTAACGGCGGAGCCATTGCGCTGGGCCATCCGCTCGGCGCGACCGGCACGCGGCTGGTAATCACGCTGCTGTATGAACTCCGCCGCCGGAAGAAAAAATACGGGCTGGCTGCGGCCTGCATTGGCGGAGGACAGGGGATTGCGATGGTCGTGGAAAGTTTGAACTAAAGATCACCACGGAGGCACAGAGACACGGAGGAAATCAGAGAATTGAGAATTTCTCTGTGACTCTGTTCCTCTGTGGTGAATTGAAGGACTGGGTATGGAAATCAAGGAAGTAGGTGTTCTCGGCTGCGGTCTGATGGGCTCTGGCATCGCCCAGGTCGCCGCCACGGCGGGATTCGACGTCACCGTGCTCGAAGTCGAGCAGAAATTTCTCGACAAAGGCTTTGCCGGAATTGAAAAATCGCTGGCCAAGTTTGCCGAGAAAGGGTCGATCAAGGAAACGCCGCAGGCCATCCGTGCCCGGCTTAAGGGCACAACCAACAAGCAAGACCTGGCCGACTGCGACATCATCATCGAGGCGGTGATCGAAAACGTCGAGGAAAAGAAGAAGATGTACGCCGCTCTCGATGGCATCGTGAAGAAAGAAGCCATCTTCGCCTCTAACACGTCATCCATTTCAATTACAGAACTCTTGACGTCCACGAAACGCCCGGAGCGCTTCATCGGCCTGCATTTCTTCAACCCAGTGCCCTTGATGAAACTGGTCGAAGTGGTGCGCACCATCGCTACTGCCAGCGATGTGTACGACACTGCCTATGAGTTCGGCAAGAAGCTGGGCAAAGTTCCGGTGCGTACCAGCGACAAGACGGGATTCATCGTGAACCGGCTGCTGGTGCCGTATCTGCTCGATGCCATCCGCGCCTACGAAGAGGGTGTAGGTTCGATCGACGACATTGATAACGCCATGAAGCTGGGCTGCGGATATCCCATGGGCCCGTTCACGCTGCTGGATTTTGTCGGCCTCGACACCACGTACTACATCACACACGTGATGTACGACGAATTCAAAGAGCGCCGCTTCGCCTCGCCACCACTGCTGAAGCGGTTGGTGATGGCGGGTTGGTATGGGCGGAAGTCGGGCAAGGGGTTTTACGATTACGCGGACCCGGCCAATCCGCAGCCGAATAAGCTGTGAACTGAACAATTTCCCTTATGATTGTCATCCTGAGGCGGCTTTAGCCGCCGAAGGGCCTGTGCATTTCGACGCTGCCAGCAAAATGCATAGGTCCTTCGCTTCGCTCAGGATGACAAAAGTTGAGTAGGAATTACATTTTGAAATCTTCACCAAAACCGCGGCTCAAGGCGATTGAGGGCAAACTCAGCGCTAACGGCAAACGTTTCGCCATCGTGGTTTCGCGGTTCAACGCCTTCATCACGGAGAGGCTTTTACAAAGCGCTTTGGACGGGCTTCTGCGCTCCGGTGCGAAGGAGAAAGATCTGCAATTAGTCCGCGTCCCCGGCGCTTTCGAAATCCCTTCCGCCGCGCGCACTCTCGCTGAAACAAGAAAATACGACGCCATCATCTGTCTCGGATGCCTGCTGCGCGGCGCCACCGCTCACTACGACGTCATCGTCAACGAAGTCACGCGCGGCATCGGGCAATCGGCGCAGGAAACCGGCGTTCCTCACGCATTCGGTGTCCTCACTTGCGACACCCTGGAGCAGGCCATCGATCGCGCCGGCCTGAAGATGGGCAACAAGGGTTTCGAAGCGGCGCTGGCGGCGGTGGAGATGGCGAATCTGAAGAAGGCCGTCGTTGGTCGTTCGTCGTTGGCCGTTGGCAAAGTCAAGAACCGCATTCCTCCACGCTCAGCGAAAGCCCGGAAGAAACCCAGGCCCTAACCCACGTGCGACTCGAACCTGCCTGATCAAAGGCGCGGCACGGTACACTAGGCTTGGCTCTGAAAGCCAACGACCAACGACCAAGGACTGCCTTTGGGAACGCGCCGTAAATCTCGTGAACTCACGCTCCAGATGCTTTTCCAGGCCGATATGGGGAAGCAGAATCCAGAGCAGGTGCGACAAACCTTCTGGCGTGAGCGCAACGACGTAGGCGCTGAGGTCCGGAGCTTTGCCCAGGACCTGTTCCGGGTCGCGACCGACCGCGCTACGGAAATCGATGGCCTGATTGAAGGTCACGCCGAGCACTGGCGCATGGAGCGCATGGCTGCCGTCGACCGGAATCTGTTGCGGGCCGCGGTGGCTGAGTTGCTGGGCTTCCCCGACACTCCCCGCGCCGTGGTTATCAATGAAGCTTTGGAAATCGCGCGCAGGTTTTCCAGCCCCGAATCGGTGCAATTCATCAATGGTGTGCTGGACAGCGTGGGCAAGGATCTGGAAAAGGCAAAAGCTTGACCACGGAGGACTCAGAGGTCACAGAGAAAATCTCAGTCCTTCTTGTCCGACGCCTTCCGCAGACCCGCACCAAACCCAACGACCGACGACCAAGGACCAACGACCAACCACTGCCCCTAAGGTTTCACCGCGATCAAATCCGGATTGCAGGTAAAACTCACACCATTGCACAAGCCGGCGCGGAAAGTGGCATCTGTGGGAAAAGAAATCTGCTGGATATCGCCGCCGGTCTGGGTGTCCAGAATGTGCACCAGGCCGTCGGCGGCTGCAATGTAGAGCCGGTTTCCGTCGGGAGTGAGCGATGCCTGGATCGGGATGGCATCTCCGGACAACGGAATGGCGGAAGAGGTCTGGTTACCCACGTTGAACACCAGCACGCTGCCAATATTGCTGGCAATCACGTAAGCGCGAGCGCCGTCTTGCGAGACGATAAGCTGTCTGGGCACAAAACTGCCCTGGCCCAGATTGAAGGACTGCACGGTATTGCTCACAGCAGGCGAACAGCCCACAGGCGTCGTGTCCACATTGATAACATCGATGCCGGGTGAATCTACCGCCAGGACCTGGCGGGCGCTCGGCACGGTCTTGAGGAGGGGCGGCGTGGCCGGAGTACCGACGGTCGCAGCCTGTGCGTTCGTGCAGGTGGTATGCACGGCTACGCCCGACGATATGCCGCCCGCCAGATAAGCAAAGGCGCCATTCGCGAGAAACGAAACGTCGGTGGCGGGCGCGACCAGCGGGATCGTCTGCAGCGCTTCGAGCGTGGAGTACACGTAAAGGGTACTTCCCGCCACGATGAAGGCTTTCAAATTGTCCGGGGAAAAGTCCGCCGCGGTTGCGCCCGCAATGGAAAGTGTAGTTCCGCTGTTGCTGGTCGTGTCGAACACAATGACCTGGGTGGAAGGAGGTGGAGTACTGTTTCCGGGAACGGGTACGGCATTCGGGTCAGCGCCGGAAAGAATCACTTTTTTCCCGTCTGGAGAAACGGTCAGTACTTTCCCTGTCACGGAAGTGAACTCCGATACCGTGGGCGGACTGGCGACAGTGATGGCCATCAACCCCCGGCTGCCGAAAAATCCAAAATCCGTGCCCATGTACGCCTTGGCCCCCTGACGATCAAAAACCAAAGAATTCGGCGTCGCCGGCAGGCCAATCGCAGTACCTACGGTGTCGTTCGGTGAAGCTATCGGAACCAGCAGGCTTACGCAGCCGGTGGTGGTGGCACAGTTGCCGGAAGAAGAAACTCCGGTGCTCGATACGTATACCGTGCTCGTGGTCGTGGTGGTAGTGCCGGTAGGAGCGACGACGACATCGACGGCGCTTTCCGGGTAAATCGGCAGGAGAGGCTTAAACCCCACATTGCATGTCGGCGGGGTGCAGGAGGCGACCACGGTCCCACCTCCCGCTTGCGAGGTGCTAATGGCTCCGGCGCTGCTCACGGCCACGGTCGCGGGCTGCGATGAACTCCAGGTCAAGGGTACACCTGTGATCGTAGTCCCCGCGGTATCGACCACGGTCGCGGTCACCGTCTTCCCCGTTCCTGAGGTCACGTTGATGGAATTGGTGTCACTGCCGGTGACCGCCAGCGTGATTGATTCGACGGCGCAGGTAGTGAAGTCCAGGGGCTGGCTATTCACGTTGCTCGCGCTGGCAAATAGCGACGTCGTGCCCGGGGTTCGAGCCGTCACTTGCGCCTGTCCGGTCAACAATCCACTTACGGGGGCGCTGGGGGTCGCCACGACAACCGTTGCCACATCGGGGGTGAGGGCCTGCCAGGTAAAGGTTCCCACGCTAGCCGTGATGTCGAGGCCGCGGCTTAGAGCGATGGGCTGGTAGTTGAATATCTGGCCCTTGGAAAAACAGGTGCCGGCGGGAGGCGTTTGCCCAGGTATCGGGCTAATCACGATTTTGTCGATGTGCTGATGCACGTATACGGTGGTTGGCGGGCTGCTTACCCCATTCGATGTTGCCGTTACCTCCGCCACCCCTACCGGCCCCGGGGTGCAAA
>JBGQIG010000144.1:0-7292 GCA_041498365.1 Terriglobia bacterium
GCCACCGACGGCAGCTGCGCGGCAGGCATGTCGATGGTGTACTGCCCGCCTTCAAGCATATCGAACTTAGCATCAATGGCCTCTTCGAAGCCCTTGGTTTCCCGCCGGATGATGTTTTCCGCCACTACTTCATTGCTGGGACGGGTCACCGAAAAATAGGGCTCCGCGGTTATGATCAGTCCGAAGGCCTGCAGGTCGGTCGTAACATCGAGGTTGCTCTTTCCATACTCGTCAGGAACGATTTCTCCCAGGTTGTTGGCGCGGCCTTCAGGCGTGATCGCCCACAGAACGTAGGTCAAATACTGTGGACCAATTTTGCTGGCCGGTCCGAGGCGTGAAAGCTCGACGTTGATCTGTAGACGTCCGGCCTTGCTGTCCACCTTCGCCTTGCCCTTGGCTTCCGGCATGAGGCTGGTTCCTTTGATGTCCACAATCGTGGAGCCGCCGCGATGGCGATAGTTCACCGCCTTTGTCGTCCTCGATACCACGTTCACGCGGAATACCGGCGTCTGATCCATCGGTTCTACGGGAGGGTTTTCCTGTTGAGCGACTGCCAGCGTAATCAGCAGCGTCATGCAAATCGAGCCTAGGAGTTTCTTCATCATTGCATCCTTCCTGTCGCTGGTTGAGCACATCCGGTGAAGCGGAGCCGCAAGTGTCCATTGAGATTTTGATGCTTTCTAAGCCTATCCGGAAGTGTCTTGGAAAGTTACCACGATCATGCGCGCCCCAGAGAAATGTGAACCACTTCGATGCGGAACGTGGCCAACCGATCGAGTTCCAGATCGGAAGATTTCACCCAACCGAACCTGATGAATCTGAGCTTCATCCATCCAAGCTTCACCCGTCTGAACCAGAGGGCGCGGTCGCAAACCGGGCCGAGGGCTGCAACCCAAAACCCTTGCCTGTCTTGGGTTTTGCGGGAAGCCGGGGCACCCCGGTAACACATCGTGGTTACCTATAAAGTGCAGCAACTTGCATTTGCGGGTCCGGCCAGCGGTCCGGATATCCCCTCTAAGTTCCTTTCATGGAGTGCCTTAAAGGAATCAAGGTTGTTGGCGTCCAAGCTGCATTGCGTACTATGCCCGCCTGCTGACGGGACAGACCGAGGTGCCATTTTGTGGAACCGAGTGGGCGATAACGCGGTGAGCGAGCAAAAACACACGCTTCTTCCGGTGCTTGTCGTTTTGTTCCTGATTTCCTACGGCTTGCTGACCATGCTGGTAGTGGAACAGGGACGAACCATCGATTCCCAGCGCGGCCTGATTGGGGTGCTGTTCGATGACAGCATCCAGTTGAACAACCTTAAAGGAAAAGCATTTCAAAAGCAGCAGGCCCAGGCACGGGCCCAGGCCCAGGCTCAGTCACAGATGAAAGCGCCGCCGGCGCAGGCAACGCCACGAGGTTCCCAGGTGCAGACTCCGTCGCCCCAGGCCACACCGCAAGCGGATGGCAAGAATCACGGCGCAAGCAAACTCCGGAGACCGCTTCCGCAGAAACCGCCGAGGAGCACTTCTGACGAGGGGGATGAGCGCAGGACGCTGATCTCGATTTAGGTTTTCCATGAAGGTATTCGCGACATTACTGTTGTCAGTTTCTCTGCACGGCTCCTACCGGGTTCCGCCGCTGAAGCCCCAAGGAGACCGCGCGGTTGCGCAGCAACCTGCCCGTAAGGGAGGGCGCTGGTACTTGGCAGAAAGCGGTCACGCCGTGTATTGCTACGGGCCCGTCCGATTGCTGCAGCAACCACAAGGCGGACTTCAGCGTGTCGCCACCTTCTGTCAGGGCGACAAGAACATGGTGCCGCTGAAAGACTAGTTCCTTCGCACCGACTAACCTCACAGAGTTCCACCCGCTCCACGTTTGACCTCTCCGCGAATCCCGCCTAAGATTGCGCCTTCGCCCCTGTCGGTATTGTTTGCCCATGATTGGCCAGACCATCTCTCACTATCGCATCACTGAAAAGCTTGGCGGTGGTGGCATGGGTGTGGTTTACAAGGCCGAGGACACCAAGCTGGGCCGCTTTGTCGCGCTGAAATTCCTTCCTGACGACGTAGCCAAGAACCACCAGGCCCTGGAGCGTTTCCGGCGCGAAGCCCGATCCGCCTCCGCTCTGAACCATCCAAATATCTGCACCATCCACGAGATTGACGAGCAGGATGGCCAGGCTTTTATCGTGATGGAATACCTGGATGGGCAGACGCTCAAGCACCGTATTTCCGGGCGTCCCATGGACCCTGAACTGCTTCTGAATCTGGCCATCGAAATCGCCGACGGCCTGGACGCGGCTCACTCCAAGGGAATCATCCATCGCGATATCAAGCCGGCGAACATCTTCATCACCAAGCGCGGACAAGCCAAGCTGCTGGATTTCGGCCTGGCCAAGCTGGCCCCGGACACGGTTGCCGGCCCGGACGGCTCCGGCCTGCGAACCGCCACCAGTCACGAGATGATGACCAGTCCCGGTTCAACGGTGGGAACCGTGGCTTACATGTCTCCGGAACAGGTCCGCGCGGAAGAGGTCGACGCGCGCACCGACCTGTTCGCTTTCGGCGCGGTGCTTTACGAGATGGCGACGGGCGAACTGGCGTTTTCTGGAAGCAGCAGTGGCGTAGTTTTTGAGGCGATTCTGAACCGGAATCCCCCCGAAGCTTCTATTTTGAACCCCAAGCTCCCCGTGAAGCTTGGGGAAGTCATCTCCAAGTCTCTGGACAAGGACCGCGAGCTGCGCTATCAAACCGCGGCCGAGTTGCGCGGCGATCTGAAGCGGATCAAGCGCGGTCTGGACACATCGCGGGCGCATGCGGCCGTGTCGTCCTCGTCTGCCGGTTCAGGACAGGTATCCTCGGCGGCGCCAATTGCGCAGAGCATGGTCCCGCGAAGGCGCGTTTTTCTTGCAGCCTCAGCAGCCGCTTCCGCCGCGTTAGTGATTGGCATTCTCGCCGGAACATTTCTGTTCAAGCGCTCGGCCCCGCCTTCTCTTCCGACCTACCATCCGCTTGCCTTCCGGCGTGGCATTGTTCGCGCGGCGCGGTTCACTCCCGACGGCAAGACGGTCATCTATAGCGCCGCCTGGGAGGGAAAGCCTCTCGAGCTCTTCAGCACACGGCCGGAAAGCCCTCAGTCGCGAAGCATGGACCCGCCGGGAGCTGACGTTCTGGCGATTTCGTCAACCGGTGAGATGGCCCTCTCTCTCAGAAACCGGCCGCTGGAAGGCTTCCTCTATAACGGCACACTCGCCCGCGTGCCCCTGGGTGGAGGCGCGCCGCGGGAAGTCATGGAAGATGTCGAATTCGCGGACTGGTCCCCGGACGGCAGAGCCCTGGCCATCGCGCACGACGTGGTTGGGCGAAAACGGCTTGAGTTCCCGCCCGGTAAAGTGCTGTATGAAGCGGACGGATGGATTGGCCATCTTCGCGTTTCACCCAAGGGCGACCTGGTCGCATTCCTCGACCATCCCCAGGCGCGTGATGATGGCGGCTCCGTTGCCACCGTCGATCTGGCGGGAAAGAAGACAACCCTTTCCGATGGCTGGGCCAGCATTCAGGGCCTGGCCTGGTCTCCGGACGGCAATGAGATCTGGTTCACGGCGACCAAGACGGGCGGCGACCGCTCGCTTTACGCCGTGGATCTCTCCGGAACCATCCGGCTTCTCGCGCGCGTCCCGGGAGAATTAACTCTCCTCGATGTGGGTCGGGACGGAAACATATTACTGACGCGCGGCATCGACCGGGCCGGCATGATCGGACTGGCTCCCGGGGAGAAAAAAGAGCGCGATTTGTCCTGGCTTGATTGGTCCGTGCCGAGCGACTTGTCTGCCGACGGCCGATCGCTCCTTTTTACTGAGGCAGGGGAAGGCGGGGGGCCGAAATATGCCGTCTATCTGCGCAAGACCGACGGATCTCCCGCAATCCGGCTGGGCGAAGGCAATGGCGGGGCTCTGTCTCCCGACGGAAAGTGGGCCCTCGCTCGTTCCAACGTCGCGCCGTCGCCCTTGGTGCTCCTGCCCACAGGCGTGGGAGAGCTCAAGCCCCTGCCCCAGGACACGCTCAACCATGTTCGGGTGCGGTGGCTTCCGGATGGAAAGCGCTTTGTGTTTTCGGGAAATGAACCGGGGCACGGCATGCGCCTGTATGTGGAAACGGCTGAAGAGGGCAAGCCGCGCGCGATCAGCCCGGAAGGAGTCTCTTCCAACTGGACCGTCTCGCCGAGCGGTGACCAGGTTGCCGCCATCGGCCCGGACCGCAGGATTTACTTGTACCCCATCAACGGCGGGGAGGCTCGCCTGGTCAATGGCGTAGAACCGAACGAGACGCCAACCGCATGGTCTTCTGACGGACGCGCCCTGTTTGTTTACCAATATGGCGAAATCCCGGCTCGAGTGATGCAGGTCGATCTGGCCACGGGGCAGAGGAAGCTTTGGAAAGAACTCGAGCCCGCCGATGCGGCCGGCATCGATGCCGTCAGCGGCATCATGATGACGGCCGACGCCAAGGGTTATGTCTACGGTTATGTGCGGACCCTCTGCGATCTCTATCTGGTCGAAGGATTGAAGTGAATGTCGCAGGAGATGGCTGGAAGATCCTGCACGGCGTCTACTTAGTACAACTGTGAGAGTCCGACGCGAGGCGACAACAGGTTCGCCTGACATCTGCGCAAGAAGCCAGCCGGCGCGAAAGTCCCGAATCCTATACATTTTCTTCATGCCCAAGTTCGAGAAGCACATCTTCATTTGCGGCAACCAGCGCCCACCCGGGGCTCCGCGCCGCTGCTGCGACCCCGAGGGCCGGGCCGAGTTGCAGAAGTTATTCAAAGAGAAGCTGACGGAACGCGGACTGAAGGGACGAGTGCGGGCCAACCAGTCGGGCTGCCTGGACCAGTGTGAACATGGCCCGAACCTGGTCGTCTATCCGGATGCTGTCTGGTACGGACGGGTCAAGTTGGACGATGTGGATGAGATTATCGAGTCCCACATCCTGGGAGGAAAGCCGGTAGCGAGGCTGATGCTGCCAGACTCCTGCCTCAACACCACCTGCGAGCACAGACTCCCGAAGAAAGGTTACGAAGTCCCGTAGGGACGCCTGATAATAGCCCGGCGTTTCAATGCCGGGTCGCCGGGCAAAATGATTTCGATCGACAGGGACGACCGAGGTTCTCACGCACACGCTGTATGGGCAAGGTCAGACGCCGGCTTTGAACGCACGCTGCCCTTCAGGTTGAGCTGCCAGCCACTTCTCCAGACTCTCATTGAACCCCGCGGACGTGGTCACAAAGCGAAGCCCTAAACGCCCTTGCACGTCCCGCCACACCAATTCGACGGAGGTGGTGAGGTTGTCTTTCGTATCCGGCAGAGAAAATTCAATGGTCCGTATGGATGAGGAGGACAGAGAGGTTCCCACCTGCAACGCCGCGCCCCCCACGCTGAGATTGGTAATGAAGGCCAGCGTCTCATCCAGGCCCGCGCCCCGCAGAGTCGCGGGGATGTTGATGGGTGCGCGCTGCGACTCGCGCGCCTCTTCACCTTCATTCCTAAGCCCCAGAGCCGACTTGATTCCGTTGCGCAGCCGGTCCGCGGACAGCGGCCGGTAGAGAACCATGTGACTGCGCGCGCCCTCCGCCAGTCCGATGCTGCTGGGTGAAACCGCCAGCACGATGCCGATGGACTCCTGGCAGGAAGGCAGAGACTTCGCCGCCGAGAGTACAGCCACGGCCCCGGGCGCGTCAGCGTTGTCTACGATAATCGCGTCGAACTTCGCACGGGTAAGCCGTTGCACAGCCTCCTGCGCCACACAGCATTGCGATACTTCGATATCGAGAGTCTTCAGAACTTCGCCGGCCAGTGCGATGATTTCCTGGTCGCGAGAAAACAATAGTGACCGCAATGCCATGGTCGCCGGACTTTATAACGTTTGGGCAGTGCGCCGCAAGTTACGGAAGTGGACGCTGATTCAGCCTTGTTTATGATGGGGATGGCGACGGGGGCTGATGGGTTGGTCTTCGCGTAGTATTCGCAAGCGTAGAATTCTATCCAGGGGGTGCCAGATGCCCACGGTAAAAATCGGCCCGGCGATCGACGAAAAAATCTACAAAGAGCTCAGGCGAGTCGCAAGAGAGAACGGGCAATCGCAGCGTTTCGTGCTGGAAAAGGCAATCGAACACTATGTTCAGGTTGTCGTTCCTTCTCAACGTACGATAAGGCCGGACATCATGGCGCACTTCCGGCGCTCAACCGACAAGAACCGTGAGCTCCACGAGCTGCTCGCAAAATAGATGGCCGACTGCGTTTACCTGACCGTGGCGGATGTTCAGGCAATGCACAGGCGGCTGGTCGAAAAATTTGGCGGTTCTCCTAACCTTCGTGATCCAGGAGGACTTGAGGCCGCCATTTTCAGGCCACAAATCGGCTACTACAACAGGCAATCAGCCAGCACGCGCTTGCGACCGTCGTCCACGGAGAGGAGTTTAGCATATTCGTTTTTTATTCGCTATCAACCGTGTCACAGTACGAGAGCTTGACAAAGTACCGGACCCCTATGTAGACTTTCAACCATGGGATCGGAACAGCCACGACTAACAGCGCAGACCTTCAAGGTACTCGGCGTCTTAATGTCTCGCGCGCAGGATGAGACATCGGGGGCGGAGGTCGCTCGCGAGACCAAACTCGCGTCTGGAACCCTCTATCCGATACTGCTGAGATTGGAAAAAGCTGGGTGGGTGGAGAGCCACTGGGAAACCGGGGATCCGCGCGAACTCGGTAGACCTCGACGACGCTTTTATCAGATCACCGGAGAGGGTGCTAAGAGAGCACAGCTTGCTTTTCAAGATACATTTCCTATCGGGGAACTCGCATGGCGCTGATCACCGCGATCATAGTGTTCTTAGGGGGAATAATCGCCGCCGCCTTTTCCCAACAATTGACCGACGAATTCAAGGCGTGGATGCCGCGGATCGTTCGACGTGTTATCCGAAAGGCGGTCAACCGACTGCCCGAGGACCAACGAGAACGATTCGAGGAAGAGTGGCGAAGCCACGTTGACGAAGTACCCGGAGAAATCGGGAAGATTTGTGTGGCCCTTGGCTTCCTGTCGGCCGCCCGCAAGATGACGTCGATCCTACGGACCGGGAGAGAACGGGCCACGGTCGATGACCTAGTCATCCGAACGCTCGACCTAGCTTTAAGCGCTGGTATGATTCTTTTTCTCGCTCCGTTACTCTTGCTCATCATACTGTGCATATGGCTGGAGAACTCCGGACCTGTATTCGAAACCGAGGTGGAGCTGGTGGGGATGAAC
>JBGQIG010000145.1:0-7285 GCA_041498365.1 Terriglobia bacterium
GACTTGTTTGACCCGCTCAAAGAAGTACTGCTTGAAGATGTTCGGCTCCAGCGTGCTGCCCGACTTGCTGGAGACCACGAAGAGGGTCTTTGCCAGGTTCACTTTGCTTTCGAAAGCCTTGACCTGCGCCGGATCGGTGGAATCGAGCACATGCAGTTCGGGGAAGCCGGCAATCTTGCCGAAGGTCATCTTGAGCACTTCCGGACAGAGGCTGGAACCGCCCATGCCCAGCAGCAGAAGGTCGGTGAACCCCTCTTTTTTCACGGCCTCGACCACCGGACGCAGATTCTGGTTGTTCGCTATCTGCTCCTCGGTAATGTTGAGCCAGGCCAGCCAGTTGGCTTCGTCGGTGCCAGTCCACAACGATGCGTCCCGCTGCCACAGACGACGGACTTTCCCGCCCGCCCGCCATTGATCAATGTTGGACTTTACCGATGTTGCCAAGGTCTCGGGCAGTTTGTAAGTCTGGGGGCCCACCTTGGGAGTCACCGGCGGTTTCGAGCTGTTTTCCACGGCCTCGAGAAGCTTGTCGAAAGCTTCGGCGAAGAGACGGACTCCATCGTCGGTGAGCTTGTCGGTGACTTCTTTCATCGAAATGCCGAGTTTGGCAATGGTCTCCATCGTCTTGCCGGCCCCTTCCAGATCTTCGGTCAGGCTCAAACGCGGCTTCCCGTGGTCACGGAACGCGTCGAAGGTGGCTGGGGGAATGGTGTCAACCGTGTCCGGCCCGATCAGTTCTTCCACGTAGAGCACATCGCGGTAGGCGGGATTCTTCGTGCTGGTGCTGGCCCACAGTACGCGCTGCGTCTGTCCTCCTTTGGCAGCCAGCGCGTTCCAGCGATCGGTGCCGAAGATGGCCTGGTATTTCTTGTAGGTTTGCTTGCCGTTGGCAATCGCAACCTTTCCTTGCACGCTCTTCAACTGTTCCTGCTCGCCAGGATCTTTGGAAGCTTTGAGCCGGGCGCTGATGATGGAGTCCACCAAGGAGTCGATGCGACTGATGAAGAAGCTGGCGACGCTGGCGATTCGGCTGACATCGCCGCCGCTGGCGCCGAATTGCTCCAGGCCCGCGATGTAGGCTTCCGCCACCCGAACGTAGACTTCCTGGGCGAACAACAAGGTTACGTTGACGTTGATGCCTTCACTGATCAGCTGCTGGAATGCCGGAATGCCTTCCGCTGTCCCTGGCACTTTGATCATCACGTTTTCACGCCCAACCGCCTTCCATAAAGCGCGCGCCTCCTGAAGAGTGCCCTGGGTATCGCGGGCCAGGTAGGGCGAGACTTCGAGGCTGACATATCCGTCGCGCCGCTTGGAGTCTTGGTAGACCGGTCGCAGCTGATCCGCCGCATCCTGAATGTCGCGGATGGCGAGAATTTCGAAGCGCCCCTTGGCGTCGAGGTCGGTTCGCGATTGCAGGGACTGCAGCAGATCGGCGTAGTCCGTGCTGCCCGAGATCGCTTTTTCGAAGATGATCGGGTTGGACGTCATGCCACGCAGCCCATCTTCGTCGATCAGGCGCTTCAGTTCACCGCCGGTGAGCAGATCACGGCGGATGTAATCCAACCAGACCGACTGGCCGAACTTCAGAAGATCCTTGAGGGGATTGGTAGCTTTGGCGGTTTCAAGAATTCCTACTGGCTGCATAAATGCCTCTCTTCTTAGTCGTCAGTCTTCGGTCTCAGTCTTCGGCAGCCTTGAGCGGACGGGTTTTTCTGACGACTGAAGACCGATGACCGACGACTGTTATTTCCCCATTGCTTTTCGGGCTGCTGCGACCACGTTTTCCGTGGTGAACCCGAACTTCTTCTGCAAATCCTTGATCGGCGCGGAGGCGCCGAATCTGCGCATCCCTATTACTATGCCGGTTGGACCCACATATTGCGACCATCCAAATGTGGCTGCCTGCTCTACCGCGACTCGCGCTTTCACGTCGGGCGGCAGGACCTTGGCTTTGTACTCGTCGCTTTGATGCTCAAAAAGATTCCACGAAGGCATGCTGACGACGCGTGCTTTCACGCCCTCAGCTTTCAATTGCTCATAGGCACTGACGCAGAGCGCAACTTCAGTTCCGGTCCCCATCAGAATGACGTCCGGCTTGCCGTCAGGCGCATCGGCCAGGATGTAGGCTCCTTTGGCGACTCCGGCCGAGGCGCCATATTTCGAGCGATCGAAGGTTGGAACCGCCTGCCGGCTTAATACTAAAGCTGCAGGTTCATGCTGCAACTGCATCACCACTTTCCACGCTTCCACAACTTCGTTGGCATCCGCCGGCCGCAACAGCATCAACCCTGGCACAGCGCGCAGCGACGCCAATTGCTCGATCGGCTGGTGGGTTGGGCCGTCTTCTCCCAAGCCAATCGAATCGTGGGTAAAGATAAAGATACTGGGGATTTCCATGAGCGCGGACAGCCGGACCGACGGCCGCATGTAATCGCTGAAATTGAAAAACGTGCCGCCGAAGGCACGGATCTTCGAAACCGCAATGCCGTTCAAGGCGGCGGCCATGCCGTGTTCGCGCACTCCAAAATGCAAGTTGCGGCCACCGTAGCTGCCGGCCTGGAAATCTCCGGCGCCATCAAACTTCAGCCTGGTGCGGTCGGAACCCGCCAGGTCGGCCGAGCCGCCCACCAGCCAGGGCACACTTTCCGCTATTACATTCAGGATTTTTCCGCAACTCTCGCGAGTGGCCATTCCTTTGGCGTCCGCGGGAAACGCGGGCAGGTTCTTGTCCCATCCATCGGGAAGCTCGCGATGCTGCATACGCTTGATCTGGTCCGCCAGACCAGGAAATTTCTTTCCGTACTCGGCGAACAGCGCTTCCCACTGCTGGCGTAGTGCGCCGGCCCGCTTACCCATTTCGTTTTTGAAGTTCTCCAGCACGCCATCGGGCACCAGGAATTTGGCGTCCTCGGGCCAGCCGTAGAACTTCTTCACCAGCCTGACTTCGTCTTCACCCAGGGCCTCGCCGTGGGCCGCACTCGTGTCCTGTTTGTGCGGCGACCCGTACCCGATGTGGCTGTTCACCCGGATCAAGGTCGGGCGATCGGTGGTCTGCTGGAAGCTGCTGAAAGCCTGGGCCAGCATTTGGAGATCATTGGCATCCGTGACGTGGAGCACATTCCAGCCGTAGCCCGTGAAACGCTTCCCCACATCCTCGGTAAATGAAACGTTCGCTGGACCATCCAGCGTGACCTGGTTCTCATCGTAAATCCAACACAGATTGGAAAGCCTCAGATGGCCGGCGAGCGAAGCCGCCTCGCTGCCAACCCCTTCCATCATGTCGCCGTCACCGCAGAGTGCGTATACGTTGTAGTTGAAAATTTCGCAGCCAGGCCGGTTGAAATGCGCCGCCAGCCACTTGCCGGCAATGGCCATGCCCACGCTGTTTGCCACGCCCTGGCCGAGAGGACCGGTGGTGGTTTCCACCCCCGCGGTCAAACGGTACTCGGGATGCCCGGGAGTCTTGCTATCGAGCTGGCGAAACCTCTTGATGTCATCCAGCGTGACCGCGAATTCACCCAGCCGCTCGTATTCAGGATTTATGCCGCGAACTTGCGCCAAGTAGAGCATCGCATAGAGGAGCATGGAAGCGTGGCCATTCGACAGCACAAAGCGATCGCGGTTGGGCCACACCGGATCTTCCGGGTCATAGCGCAAGAACTGCTGCCACAGGCAGTAGGTTACCGGCGCCAGCGCCATGGGAGCGCCGGGGTGCCCCGAGTTGGCTTGCTGCACCGCATCCATCGCCAGAGTGCGGATGGTGTTGATGCACAGCAGATCCAGTTGCTTGCCAGTCGCTAAAGTTTGTTCGGTCGCTACCATCGCTGCTCTCCCTGTGGGGGGGTAACGTCATCAACCGACACGGATGGAAGTATACTATTGCACGAGAACCTGTTAAAAGGCCGTAAAAATCGCTGTCCTGCCCATGGCAGTCTACCAATTTCCCCCGATCCGTGCTGCCCGGATTGCCCCACCCGTCGCCGCGGGGGCCGCCTTCCGCCGGCATGCTTTGGAGAGCCGGAACGCGCGACAGCCTGCCCTGTGCGTGTCGAAGGGACGCCCTTCGCTCAAGTGATGCTATTGCTGGATGCTCTATGGTTGGATGGTCGAAGACACCCTAGCGCTTCATTTGCGCCAGATATCCGTTCTCGCTGTTGTAGCCCTTGGTCGTGCTTTCGACGAACTTGAGGAAGTGCCGTAGACTTTCGCGTTCAGTGGATTCGAGCTCGGAGAATTTGATGCGGACGCCGAATGACGGACTGCTCTTGGTGACAATTCCAGTAAGAATGATGCCCTTGATCCAGATTTTTCCGTTGGCCAGCCAGAGGCCGATTTCGACGTTTACTCCTGAAGGCACCGGGGTGGCAGTCTCGACGAAGCACCCACCTAACCCGGTATTGGCCAGATTTCCCCAGATCGGAACGGCTGAGTTGCCCAGGCGCAATTCGACCGCGACAAAGCACCTCATGCGAGCGTGGCGGCGGCGGTCCTGGCCCCAGGTAGGCGTAAAGATGTCCGGTTCGAACGGCGGGCTGGCTGCCGGACTGGTTACCAGCGGCGGAGCGGGCGCCGGCTGTGCCACCGCGGCCGGCCGTGATTCTGGCCCAGCCGCAGGGGCGGATGAGGCGGCGGCCGCTCGGGTCGCGCCGCCCTTGATGTTGCGCATGGCCTCGAGCAGGGCCTGGTCACGCTTCTCGGGCGCGGCTTCACGATAAACCTGGAGCAACTCTCCGAGATGGCTCACCAGGGCCGGGTCGGTCAGCAGCTGCGTCCAATCCGCACCTGTGCTGGAATACTTGGGCTCGCTCATAGAAAATGGAAATATTCCCGGAAACTTTGGTTCTGCCTCCACTAGATTGAAGCAGGATGTCTTTCCGAACAAGATGACTATAGTCATCCGTTCTGGTAACGCGCGGAGGCGTACCCTGGTCCTTAAATTATGGGATCAATTATGGGATCCGGTAAGGCTAAGTGATTGGGGACACGAAGCGAACGAACAGTCTGATGCGACCTCAAGAGCAAAACCAACCGCGCCCATGGGGGGAAGGCAGGCTCGTCTATCACACCGGCCGCGACGGCTCAGCCGATGCTGCTGTCTTGAAGTAGGCGATCGCAAACAGGACGCCGAACAGCAGGTCAACCCCGCCGAAGACCAGGTCCGACGCGTGCATGCGCGCTTGCAGGATCAGGACGACTACGGCAGCGTAACTAAGTTTTTCCACCAGCGAGGTCCGGGCGGGCCGCAACATTCGACAGCGATATGGGTAACGGTGAACTAAGCTGTATGGATCGCCCCTGCCTCATTTACTGGGCGGAAGACCTCAGAGGAGAAATGAACCAGATTCGTTGCAAGCCGAGGAAATCGAACAGGCGTGTTGCAATCGTCTCCTTGTTATTGGAAACCGTGTCTCTCCTCGCTGGCTGCAGCGGACGTGGGTCATCCGGGTTGTCTCAACCCCAGGACTTCAGCTTGTCCGTAAGTCCTTCTACCATCTCGATGACTGTGGGTACTATAGGTCCACCTGCGGCGATTACCGTTTCCGGACAAAACGGCTTCGCGGGTACCGTGAACGTCGCGATTATTGGGTTGCCGCCCGGGGTCACCTCGTCGCCGGCGGCTCCTGTCACGCTCTCGGCATTCGGGACTCAGCAAGTTGTCTTGTTCTTTCCGCCGGCAACGTCGCCTGGTTCCTATTCGATCCAATTCAACGGCACCAGTGGACGTCTCTCCCACAGCGCAGAGTTGAACGTGACTGTTGCTGCTGTCTCCGATACCGCAGTGCTGCAGGGCGCTTCTGGCCAGGTGGCTGCGAGCACAATCGAAATTCAAGGACTCGGTGCCGGGACATTCAATCCCGACTACTGGCAGAAGAACACTTTGAACTGGGTGCCCGACGTGCGCATGCCCATGCTAGCTCCCAAAACAACGGGCTTTTTCCAAAATATTTACGCTCCATCGGCCCTGGAACAGACGACGGGTTGGCGCCTGTTTTATGGGGGCGACGATGGATCGGACACTCCCAATGATAGGGTGTACAGTGGTACCACAAGTGATTTTTTGACGATCGACAACCGCACACTGGTCATTGACCATGGGGCATTCGCACACGTCAACAACGTGAATGTCCAGCAGTTACCCGATGGTTCTCTGCACATGATTTGCACCGGCGGGGATCCCACGGGCCTTCCCGCCGATAAACCCGTATATTTTTCTAGTCCGGATGGCTCTACTTGGAACGGCGCGCCTGAGCCCTACTCGGCACAGTTGACGGACATCATCAGTATCCAGGGCTACGCACTCTTCAGTTCGGGAAATTTCAACGGTGCCAATGTGCTCCTCCGAGATGAGGGATCATGGGTACTGTACTTTACCGATTGGAACAACGATCCCCACACCACGTACCGGGCTACGGCCGACACACTTCCCAACTTTCAGCTGCAAGGGGTAGCTCTCAAAACAGATCACGCGGTCAACGACGTGAAGAAATTCATAGTGAATGGTACGGGCTGGTACTTGATGGGGCTGCACAATAATGATCAATCGCTCCGGTACAGCCTTTCCAACAATGGCGTGAGTTTCGGTTCTGAACAAACGCTCTTCAATCATCTATCCGCTCAAGACTCGTATATGGTTGCTCTTGGCTTCGTAACGAGAGGGAATGGATTGTTGGGAGTTCTTTATGGCGCCAGCGCAGTCGAAACCCTTGATCAAAACCGGATCTTCGCCAACTGGCTTCAGAAAAAGGTCGTGATTACGGGTTCCTCGGGTGTGCAGTACTTTGCCCAAGGGGGTTACGGCCCGGACAGCCAGTGGCTCCCGGCGCCTGCTTCGGGATTCCTCGAAGGGACAATGGTTGTTTACGCTGAGGACGGCGTGACGCCACTTGGAAGTAGTGTGGTGTCCCTCGCCGCAGGGAAGACGTACACTCTTGTCTTAAAGTGAATTAAACAGTCTTGATTCTTGCCAGATGCTGTTCCGAACTTGTTTGTAAGGTTCCAACGGGGGACCTCACCGAAGCCGCATGATTGGGACGTGTTGCCGCCCAGAATCCACAGGCGAAAGCCCGCCGGGCAGCCACAAAACGCCGCCACGACATTGCACGAAGTGGTTGGGTCGCTTCCAGCCAGCCTGCGTGGCTTAACGACGAGACTTATCTGGCGAAGATTCAGCCTAGGCTCGCCACAATCACATACTCAGCCATAGCAGCAGCTCTCGGGGTCTGGTGCGCCCGGAGAGATTCGAACTCCCGACCTATTGCTCCGGAGGCAATCGCTCTATCCA
>JBGQIG010000146.1:0-7272 GCA_041498365.1 Terriglobia bacterium
GCAAGCCTGGAACCGCATACCGCTTGAACAGCGCGATGACTGCGGCATCTTCGCTCAGGACTACGGCCAGGCCGGCGCCATCGACTTCTTCGGCCCACGCTACGGTCTGCCTCGCGCCCTCAGTGGCCACCAGACGTATTTTCTATGGGGACCGCGTAGCTATTCAGGAAACTGCCTGATCGTCCTCGACGATCGCAAGGAGGCACTGGACAATCTTTTCGAGCGGGTTGAGTACGTGGGCACATCGGCCGATAACCCTTATGCGCTGGAAAGAAGGATTCCGGTCTTCATCTGCAAGGGAGCCAAGTTTGGCTCGCTCTCTCAGCTCTGGCCGAAACTGAAGAAGTGGTCCTAAGTAGGACGCTGAAAAACGAGCCGATTCCGCGGTAACCCTGTCTTCAACGAGTCTCTCGAGGATTTCCGTTTGTAGGTTGTTCAGGTTGGAAGAGGTGGTAGAGAGTGCGTTCAGCCCCCATGCGGCTCTGGGATACCGCGCATCAGATTGCGGATGCGAACTAAGTTGCAAGCCGTCGCCGTGAAGGTGAACATCCAACCAATTTGTATTGGAGGCCATCGGATGAAGAAACCTGGAAAGCAGCAGCTTTGGCTGGCCGCCGGTTGCCTCTTGTGCGTGGTCGTGGCCCTGCGCAACACAAACGGTCTTGAAGGAACGGAATTTAGCGGAGGGTGGCTTACCGGCCCCCTACTCTCGATGACCGACGTCGGGACCGTTCTGTTTGTGCTGGCTCTTATCGTGGCCTTTGTGTACCCACGAATTGCCGGGGCAATTGGGCTCGCGTCATCGCTGCTCTGTTTGCCGCTTTACCTCTACTTTATAGCTCCGGTCCCCTTCAACCGGATCTTCGGCTTTGGGCATGAGTTCAAGGTTCAACCGAGTGGAGGCTTCCACTGGAACAAATGGGCGATAGGAGGAGTGCTCACCCTCACGGTTGCCACATATGTCTGCCTTCGCGGTTTTGCAGTCACTCGCCGTGCACGAATCCTCCGCAAGGATAACCGCTGGTAGAAATCGACTTTTCCCGCATCCTGCTAGTGGAGTTTTCACTTCAGCCGTGCAAAGTTGTCAGATTTTAGTCGTCCACAAACTTCGCGAACATGCGTTGCGGATAGATGGCGATGAACAACGCACGGCCGCGAGCCAGCACTTCCCCCTTCTGATTGAGAATCTCCGCCATGTTCACATGTTTCCGCCCGCGTACGCTTACCTCCCGCGATTCCACGCGAAGCGGTTTGTTGAGCGGCACCGGCCGCAGGTAATCCACGGTCATCTGCGAGGTCAGCGCAATCACGTTCCGCAGCTTGTTCACCTTACCCATAGCCTCATCGAGAATGGTGGCGATGATGCCGCCGTGGCAATGTCCCGGAGGACCCGTGAAGCGCTGATCCAGCCGCAGGCGACAGATAAAGCTCTTGCGTGCCTTGTCATAGGTAAATTTCAGATGCATGCCTGCGGCATTGTCCGGCCCGCAGGCAAAGCAGTAGTTCCTGGGCAATCGAACGCCACGAAGATCGTGCCCGCGGCCGTGAGGTTTCTCCGGCATAAGCGAAAGATTCTATACCGGGCGGGTGCAGGCGCGGGCGTCACGCCCGTGCTCAGGAGCCGATGCCCCGTGCCCTCGTGTCCTCTGTGGTTATCTTCTTTCACTTTTCACTCGGAGGCTTGCGCCCATCACATATAGCTGTGATAGACTTCCGGGCGATCCCGCAGAATTGGTTTTTTGTTTCACTGACCTGTGGGTGTGCGAATTCCAAGACCCTTGGAGGTCTGGTAGATGGGCCTCGCTCTGCTCGCGATTATCTGGCTGATCACCTTCGTTAGTACATACTTCTTCGCCGCGAAAACCTGGTGGTTGCCCCACGGCGCTTCCACCTCGGCGTACTGGATTGACAAGCAGTTCGCGCTCACCTATCTGCTGATGGGAATCATCTTCGTGGCCGCGCAGGGTGCGCTGGGGCTGTTCGTCTGGCAGTACCGCGAGCGCGCCGGGGCCAAGAAAGTGGAGTATTCCCACGGCAACACCAAGCTCGAGGTGCTGTGGACGGCGCTCACCGCCGTGCTTTTCGTCGGCCTGAACCTGATGGGAAGTAACGTCTGGGCCAGGGAGCGCTTCGCTCCAGCGGAAGCAAACTCGATTCCAGTGGAAGTGACGGGCATGCAGTTTGCCTGGTACTTTCGCTACGCCGGTCCCGATGGGAAATTTGGCGCCACCAGCCCCAAGCTGATGGATCCCTCCGCCGGCAGCGAAGCAGCGGTCGGTCTCGATACATCGGATCCCGCCGCCAAAGACGACGTGGTCACCGGCACCATGTATCTGCCGGTCAATCGCCAGGTAGACCTCAGGCTGCGCGCGGTGGACGTGATCCACAGTTTCTTCGTTCCTTCCATGCGCTTCAAACAGGACGCGGTTCCTGGTCTTGAGATCCATATGCACTTCACGCCCAACGAAGTGGGCAAATACGAAATCGCCTGTGCCGAGCTTTGCGGCCTCGGCCATTACAAAATGCACGGCATGCTGAACGTCGTCAGCCAGGAGGATTTCGACAAATGGCTGGCGGCAAGGGAGGCGGAGAAACAATAAATGGTCGCCCAGGATGCACACGACGCTCACGCACACGCAGCCCCAACAAGCTTCATTCGCAAATACATCTTCAGTCTGGATCATAAGGTCATCGGGCTTCAGTATTACTTTCTGGCCCTGACCGCTGTGTTCGTCGGCATGTTCCTGTCGTTGCTGATGCGCATCCATCTGGCTTGGCCGGGAGCGGTACTTCCATTCGTCGGCGACATCAAGCCGGAAACCTACCTGGCTTTGCTCACCATGCACGGCACCATCATGGTGTTCTTCGTGCTGACCACAGCGCCGCAAGGCGGATTCGGGAATTACTTTCTGCCGATCCAGATCGGCGCGCCTGACATGGCATTCCCGGTCCTGAACATGCTTTCGTTCTGGACCACCTTTATCGCATTCGTAGTCCTTCTCGCGGCCTTCTTTGTGACCGGAGGCGCGCCTCTACATGGCTGGACCGGCTACGCTCCGCTCAGCGCTCTGCCCAGCGCCGGCCCGGGCGAGCAGTTGGGCGCGGATTTGTGGATTGCCAGCATTGCGATCTTCTGTGTTGCCTCGCTGATGGGCGCCTTAAATTTCATCACCACCACGCTTGACCTGCGGGCAAAGGGCATGACCATGATGCGCATGCCTCTGACAGTGTGGTCATGGTTCATTACTGCCATCCTTGGACTGCTGGCCTTCGGGGTTCTGCTTTCCGCCGGCATTCTGCTGCTGCTCGACCGCAATCTCGGCACCAGCTTCTATGTTCCGTTGGTGGTCGTGAATGGCCAGATCATGGGACACAAGGGCGGCTCGCCGCTGCTCTGGCAACATTTGTTCTGGTTCTTCGGACACCCCGAGGTGTACATCGCCATTCTGCCGGGCATGGGCGTGGCCTCGCAGTTGATTTCCACGTTCTCCCGCAAACCGATCTTCGGCTATAAGGCGATGGCATACGCGCTCATGGCCATCGGCTTTTTCGGATTCATGGTTTGGGGCCATCACATGTTCATGAGCGGCATGAGCCCCTACTCGTCCTTCGCCTTCTCCGTGATGACCATGGCCATCGGTGTGCCGTCCGCGATTAAGACTTTCAACTGGCTTGGAACGATTCGCGGAGGGCGGGTGCGTTTCCAGACCCCCATGCTGTTCGCCATCGGATTCATCTCGCTGTTCGTTTCCGGCGGACTGAGCGGCCCCTTCCTGGCGCAGCCGGTACTCGACATTCCTCTGCATGACACAGCTTTCGTGGTCGCCCACTTCCATCTGATCATGGGTGTGGCCGCGATCTTTGGCATGTTCGCCGGAACCTACTACTGGTTTCCGAAGATGTTTGGGCGCATGATGAACGAGAAGTGGGGCCGGGTGCACTTCTTCCTTACCCTGATCGGAACCTACGCTATTTTCATGCCTATGCACTACCTGGGGATGGCGGGACAGCCCCGGCGCTACTCCCAGTTCACCGAGTTCGCCTATCTGCAACATCTGATTCCGCTGAACACGTTCCTTACTTACGCGGCGATCATAACCATCGCAGCCCAGTTCATCTTCGTGATCAATTTGTTCTGGAGCCTGAAGAAAGGGCCCAAGGCCAGCGACAATCCGTGGGAAGCCACAACGCTGGAATGGACGACGGCTACGCCGCCTCCGCACGACAACTTTGGTGGCCGCACGCCGGTAGTCCATCATGGCCCTTATGAATACAGCGTCCCGGGAGCGCCAAAAGACTACGTAATGCAGAATGACCCGGCAACAGTAACGACACATTGAGGTGGCGCCGGCATCCTGCCCCCAGCGTGGGCGGGACGCCCACGCGACAGCGCCGGGCCTGTCCTGAGCGAAGTCGAAGGGCCGGCGGCGCTACAACAAGATATGGCGACTCTGAGTCCGACAGTCACGATCCCAGATCCGGTCATCAAGGATCCGAAAACCGGCCACGGCAGGGGTAGTGCCCCTCCGCCTGACAGCGGCGGAGGCGATGGCGATCGTGGCGGCAACGGTTCGCCCGACTACGGGCAGCGGTTGCGCCGTACGCGTTTAGGGCTGCTGGTGGGGATGGTCGCAATCGCGATGTTGTTCGTTTCCTTCACCAGCGTCTACGTCGTGCGCCGGGGGCTGCCTACATTCGACGAGCGCACGGGCGGCTATGTCCGCGATTGGCTGCAGGTCAATCTGCCCACAACATTGTTGCTGGTGAACACCTTGTTGCTGGTCCTCAGCAGCATCACCGCGGAGCTGGCGCGGCGGCAGATCACACGCCAGGCGGCTTTGGCGCCAGTGCAGTCCATCCCCGGAGTTTCTCTCGGACGAGAACGAGGTTTCCCCTGGCTGGGCGCAACCGTCGTGCTGGGAATGGCCTTCCTGACCGGGCAATGGATGGCCTGGCGTGAGCTAGCAGACCGCGGATTCTACCTGGCCACCAGTCCGAGCAGTTCTATGGTTTACGTGCTTACTGCGACCCACGCCGTTCACCTGGCCGGAGGCTTGCTGGTGCTTTTGTACGCGGCCGCTACGGCGCTGTTCCACCGGCCAGTGGAGGGGCGGCGCATCGTGGTCGATGTTACTGCCTGGTACTGGCACTTCATGGCCTTGATTTGGATCTACATCTTCGCTCTTTTGGAGTTCGTGCGTTAGCAGTCGCAGGCTGCTGTTTTGGGTGGAGCAGCGCTTCAGCGCTGCATGAAGAGTCCGGCTAAATGTGGCGGCTTTAGCCGCTGAGGTACGTGGAACAGACCTGACCGAGGAGACCAACTCATGTCTGACGTCGCGGTGCAGCAAGGGACGGGGGTTTACGAACCATCCCTGTTTGGCACCTATTCCAAGAAGATCGGGATGTGGCTGTTCCTGCTCTCCGACTCGCTCACGTTCGGAGCGCTGCTTTATGCCTACACCTACGGCCGCGTGTCCACGCCGAACTGGCCCACTCCTTTCCATTCGGAAAGCATCCGAAACGCTACCCTGATGACCGCGTTCCTGCTCACCAGTTCGCTGACGATGGTGTTTGCGGTGCGCGCGGCCGCGCTGGGAGACACAAAGGCGCGACGGCTCTGGCTGCTCGCCACCATGGCGTGCGGTGTCGGATTCGTCGTCCTTCACGGTCGCGAGTGGACCAGCCTCATCGCCGAGGGTTTGACCTTGCCGGTGTTCCCCGTCCCTCCCGGGCATGCCGGCAGTGCCGAGTTCGCAGACGTGGTCAAAACCGTGCCACAGTTTGCCGCCACCTTTTTTGGATTGACGGGGATGCACATGCTGCACGTCACCCTGGGCGTGGTCTACCTGGGCGTGATTGCTTTGCGAAAATGGTTCATCCCGGTTCTTCTGGGATTGTGGGTGGTTGCATGGATAGCGACGCCGGCATATAGCCCGTTCCATTACGGCGCACATGTGTTGCTGGTGGCAGCGATTGCGATCTCTATCATTCTCTGGTTGAAGCCCAAGGTATACGACGCCTCGGACGTTGAAGTTGCAGGTCTCTACTGGCACTTCGTAGATTTGGTCTGGATGTTCATTTTCCCGTTGGTTTACTTGATGTCGACAAGGATTGTTTAGCAGATAAACTATTTGAGGAGCGTTATCCCCAATGATGGATGCAACTCAGCTGGCGATCGAAGGGCGAGTGGCCGAAGAACAGCGGCATCATTCGAAAGGCCAGTTTTTGTGGGTATGGGCCGCGTTGCTGCTGATGACCGGCATTGAAGTCTATCTGGCGTATCAGAACATGGAACCGATTCGCATGCTAACCATTCTGATGGGGCTCTCCCTCATCAAGGCGGGACTGATCATCGGATACTTCATGCACTTGAAGTATGAGATCTCTCCGATGAAGTGGGTTACCATGAGCTCGCTGGTGTTTTGTCTGGCCATGATGCTGGTCTTTCTGCCGGATGCATTCCGGATTCTGCACCTGGGAGTGAAATGAAGCTGCGCTTGTCGACGCTCGCAATACTTCTGATGCTCTGGGCTGCACCCGCCTTCGGCCAGGGTTGCGCCATGTGCTACAGCAACGCCACCGGGACGACGAAAGAAGGCCAGAGGGCCATCAGCCGCGGCGTGCTGGTATTGCTGCTTCCGCCCGTGGGATTCATGGCGGTGGGCGCGGGGCTGGCGATCCGCTACAGTAGGAAGCGGGATGAGGAACGCAATACGGACCAGTAGAGCATGATCTACGCGGGGACAGACGTCTGGGCAGTCCAGCCGTGGAAAGTCCGGCAGTTTGCGGTGGGTCAGTTTGGCTTTCGCAGCCTCTTGTACGTCAACACTCCTACAGTGATTCCCCCCATTGGACCGCAGAGAAGAATCCCTGCCTGAGCAGTCAGGTTGTGAATGTCATAGGGATAGACAAGGTGACCCAATAATATGAACGCCCACATGATCGGCGTCCACGAAACCGCTGTGGCGATTGCTCCGATTAAGAATGCTAATCCTCGATTCATTCCATGACCTACGCTGTCTCGGCTCCAATAGTCCCATTAATTCTTCTGGATTCAAAGCCCAGTCTCACCTACCACACCGACCTCTCACCTTGCCTTATAATAGAAAGATTCACTAGCCGCTCCTGAAGCCATCTGAGCGCCCACCAGAGGGTAGCGTGGGCATAAGCGGCTGTGACGGTCCCTCTTTCACTGATGTCCACGGAAACGATAGTTGTTCGCGGTGCCCGGGTTCACAACCTCAAGAACGTGGACTTTGAAATTCCACACAA
>JBGQIG010000147.1:0-7245 GCA_041498365.1 Terriglobia bacterium
CGTGACGGTTCGATTCCGTCCCCGGGCACCATAGAATCCGATTTGCCAGTCCCACAGCCACAGGCGTGGTTTGGGTATACTGGTCCACAGAAGAGCGCTTAGCGGCAAAAATAATTCATTGTCCAGAAACCAGGGCCTTGATTTCCGCAGACCGAACGATAAGGTCTCCGGGATAGTCTCCATATTTGTTCTCATAAGACCGTCATCCTAGGGGGAAACAATGGCTACGACAACAGCACCGGCCCAACTGCAAGCCAGCGTCACTGAATTTCTGAGCCAGCCCAGGAAAATGCTCATTGACGGACAATGGGTAGACGCAGTTTCGGGGAAGACTTTCGAAACCTACAATCCCGCAACTGGCGAAGTCCTGGCACGGGTGGCGGAAGGAGACCGCGCCGACATCGATCGCGCCGTAAAAGCGGCTCGCAAGGCCTTTGAAAGCGGGCCGTGGCCTGACCTGTCACCGTCGAAACGAGGCCGCCTCCTGTGGAAACTCGCCGACTTGATTGAAGCGAATCTCGAAGAATTAGCCGAGCTGGAGACTCTGGACAACGGAAAGCCTCTGTTTTTCTCCCGTCTGGTCGATGTCCCTTCTGCAGTGGATGTGTTCCGCTACATGGCCGGCTGGGCGACGAAGGTCGAAGGCAACACGATTCCGATATCGAGCCCGGGCGCCAAGTACTTTGCCTATACCCTGCGCGAACCCGTGGGTGTGGTCGGACAGATCATTCCCTGGAATTTCCCGCTGATCATGGCGTCGTGGAAACTGGGTCCGGCGCTGGCCGTGGGATGCACCGTGGTGCTGAAACCCGCCGAGCAAACTCCGCTCACCGCGTTGCGCCTGGGAGAACTGGCTATGGAGGCCGGGTTCCCGGCCGGAGTCATCAACATCGTGCCGGGTTTCGGTGAGACTGCGGGAGCGGCCCTCGCGGCGCATGCGGACGTCGACAAGATCGCATTCACTGGTTCTACCGAAGTCGGCAAGCTGATCTTGAAAGCGGCAGCCGGCAATTTGAAAAAAATTTCATTGGAGCTGGGCGGTAAGTCTCCAAATGTCGTTTTTCAGGATGCGGATTTGAAGGCTGCCATTCCAGGCAGCTCCAATGCCGTCTTTTTCAATCAGGGTCAGTGCTGCACTGCGGGCTCCCGACTCTTTGTTCATAAGACCATCTTCGACCAGGTGATTGAAGGCGTGGCCCAGGCGGCCAAAAAATTCAGGATAGGACCAGGCATCGAGTCTTCCACGAAGATGGGTCCCTTGGTATCCAAGGAACAACTCGACCGAGTTTGCGGTTATCTCGATGCCGGCGTGACGGAAGGCGCCAAAGCAGTCGTTGGCGGGCACAAGCTTGGTGGTCCCGGGTACTTCGTAGAGCCCACGGTCCTGGTGGACGTGAAGCCGGAGATGAAAGTCGTTCGGGAAGAAATTTTTGGTCCCGTGGTAACTGCCATCCCGTTCCACGAGCCGGAAGAAGTAATTGGTTTTGCCAATGACACCGTCTATGGTTTGGCGGCGGCGGTTTGGACTCGTGACATCAGCAAGGCGCATCAGGTTGCAGCCAAGCTTCGTGCCGGGACCGTCTGGATTAACTGCTACAACGTCTTTGACCCCGCGCTGCCGCTCGGCGGCTATAAGCAGTCTGGCTGGGGCCGCGAGATGGGTCACGACGTTCTGGAGTTATACACAGAAACCAAATCTGTTTGCACCCAGCTGTAGGGGATAATCAAAGCAAGGCGCGGCACAAAGAGACAGACTTGATGCTGCGCCTTTGGTTCGTGTACGCGCCGCCAGGCAGTCCTTCTTTCACTCGAAGAAATTTCTGTTGTCTCTCGTGCCGCAGCAGAAAAGATGTGTACGAGGCCCCCGGCTAAGAACAACGGTGCCGAGCCTTTCGTGTAACCGGAATGGTCACTCCAAAGGTTCCGACGCGTTGACTTTCCTTCAGGGTCTGGCACAATTCGCCTAAGCCTAAGAACCATGTCTTGCTTGGGAAGGGAATCACTGTGGAAATGCTGAAACGTGCCATCGCCGGAGTACTGTGCCTTCTGCTGTCCCCGCTTCCCGCGGTTTGTGCGCCTCCGGCAAGCGGACAGCACGCGGGCCAGGTCAGTGCCTTGATTCCCGCCGCTACGAAGAATGATCACTCCACCAAAGTTAAGGACGATCTGGACTGGAATGACCTGCTCAAAACCGCTGCCAGTGGCCGCCTGCGGGCTGGCCTGGATGACGGATCCATTCTGAGCGTGGGTTCCAACAGCGAACTGCGAGTGCTGCAGCACGATGCCGCCTCGCAGCAGACCTCGTTGGAGATGACCGCCGGCCGCCTGCGCAGCAAGGTAGTCAAGATCACGCAGCCCAATGGCAAGTTCGAAGTGCACACCCCGAATGCCGTGATTGGTGTGATCGGTACGGATTTCTATGTGGAGTACGGCGATAACAAGACCACAGTAATCTGCTACACCGGCCAGCTAAGCGTCACGCCTTTGGGAAACGCTCGAGCCAACGACCGCTCCTCGAACGCCAGCAGTGCCGGCAACGCCGTAACCCTGACGGCCGGTCAGATGGTTTCAATAACTACCGAGGTGCCTCCGGGCGGCTACCAGTCGCAACCCACGCCGGGTGATTTGCAGCGGGCGAGCCTTAGTTCGACCGATGTTCCCGACCTGCCTCCTCCGGCCACCGTCGTAGCGACACATCCGTGGCATTGGATACTGCTGGTCGGCGGTTTCGCGGGTCTGGCGACCGGTCTCGCTTTTGCCGTGGACCGTGGAACCACCACGGCGGGGCCACGGCCGGTGACGAACTGTCCTCCTAATTCGCCTCCGGGGCAGTGTCAGTAAATCTGAAAAGGGCAAAGGGTGACCGCCGTCCACGCGGCCAGGCCGGATGACACCGCAAGCCAAACGCGGATGGTCGGCGCGGCTGGGTCAAGTCTCGGCCCGCCAGGTAGACCTCGCGCTGGCCGTGCTGGTAACCGTGGTCGGCCTCGTTCTCTTTGGGTTTTCCGGTATTGGGGCCAATCGCCGCGCCGGCTTCCTGTTTCTGCAGAACATCGAACTTCGCACCCTGGACCTGCGCTTCGCACTGCGCGGCGGGCGCCCGCACGATAATCGAATCGTCATCGTCGGAATTGATGAAAGAACTCTTCAAAAGCTCGGCTCATTCCCATTGCCACGGAAGTCGTATGCACGGCTCGTTAACGTGCTGGCGAGCGCGGGAGCACGAGTAGTCGCCTTCGACGCCACCTTCCCCACGCCGGAGAACAACTCTGCGTTGGACACCCTACAAAAACTCCAGGCGGAGATCGCGCCGAACGCTCCGCCGTCAGTCCTGAAGAAGATTCGGGAGCTCGAGGCCACCAGTGATCAGGACGCCGTCTTCGCTGAAGCGCTCAAGCAATCGAGCAATGTAGTTCTGGGGCATTTATTTCTCGATGAGCAGCGCGCCCGATCATCCGACCCCAAGATGGCCGAAGCGTATTTCAACGTAGCTTGGGCTAAAGCATTTCCTCAGGTACTCAAGGTTAAGTCCAAGGATGGCCAAGACTTCGATATGAATAGGTCTTGGATCCAAAATGGCGGCACGGTGGCAGCCGGAGCAGAAGCCAACGTCGCGAAGCTGGCAGACGCCGCCGCATCGTTCGGATTCATTGACATCAATCCAGATCCCGACGGTACGCTCCGCCACGCTCTGCTGATTATGCGTTACCAGGACCAGGATTTCTTTCCGTCACTCGCGCTTCAGTCGGTGCGTGAATACGAGAAGATTCCCGACCAGGAGATCGCCGCCTTCATTGCTGAAACCGGTCTGGAACGTATCCAGTTCGGCACACACGCGCTGCGGCCGTCGCGCGACGGCACCGCTCTCATCAATTATGCCGGTCCCTACAGAACCTACCGGCAATACTCCATGGTGGACGTAATCGACGGAACGGTTCCGCCGGAGACATTCAAAGACAAGATTGTGCTGCTGGGCGCAACCGCCATGGCGATCGGCGATCTGCGCAATACGCCTTTTCAAAGCGGAAATGCCAGCTACATGGGGGTGGAGGTGCACGCCAATATCATCGACAACCTGCTGCACAGCGATGAGAAAGGCCGCACGTTTCTCACCCGCGGCATCCGGGAGGATCTGATTGACGCCGGCTTCATCCTGTTGTTCGGCTTGGTGTTCGGCGCATGGTTCGCACGAACCAAGCCGCTGTATTCAACTCTCTCTCTGATCCTCACGTTAGCGGCATTCGGATGGCTTGTGTACTTCAGCTTTGCCTCTTTGGGAAGATGGCTTAGCTTTGTCATTCCCGCCGGCACGCTGGTGGCCAACTACGCGGCGATCACGAGCTTTCGCATGATCTTCGAGGAACGCGAAAAGCGGAAGATCCGCAAGACTTTCTCGCAGTATCTGTCGCCCGGCGTCATTGCGCTCATTGAAAAAGATCCACAGAAATACATCCGGCCAGGGGGCGAAACCAAGGAATTGACGGTGATGTTCAGCGACATCCGCGGGTTCACCAGCCTTTCCGAGGGAATGACTGCGGACGAACTCGTGCTCTTGCTGAACGAATATTTGGGCGAGATGACAGACGTCATCTTTCGCAACCTGGGCACACTCGACAAATACATTGGCGACGCCATCATGGCGTTCTGGGGATCGCCATACCCGCAGAGGGATCACGCCCTGGGCGCTTGCACTTGCGCCCTGGAGATGATCCGCGCCCTGGGCAAACTCAACGCCCGGTGGCAGGCCCAGGGACGGAAGGAGATTTCCATCGGAATCGGTCTGAACACGGGTCCCGTGAACGTCGGGAACATGGGCTCCGCAAAGCGGCTGGCATGGACGGTGATGGGAGACAACGTCAATCTGGCCTCGCGTCTGGAAGGCATGACCAAGCAATATCGGTCTCGTATTGTGATCAGCGAAGGGACTTACCGCCAGGTCGCAGACCATTTTGTATGCCGCCAACTGGACCGGATACGCGTCAAAGGTAAGAATCAGCCGGTGGACGTGTACGAATTGATGGATCTCGCAGCGGAGAGATCAAATTACGAGTCCTTGATCACGCGGTTTCAGAGTGCCATGGATGCGTATCATGACCAGAACTGGCGTGAGGCGGCGGGCAGGTTTGGTGAACTGCTCGCATCTTTTCCCGACGACGGGCCGACCCAAATCTTCCTGCAGCGTGCTCTCGAGTACATGGAGAACGCCCCGGAACCGGACTGGGATGGAGTGTACGTAATGAAGAGCAAGTAGCTGCCCCGGAGCGGTCAGCGATCGAAATTCCTCCAGTGACGTCCGTCGCGCTCCAGCAATTCTTCGGCTTCTTTGGGTCCCCAGGTGCCGGCTGCGTAATTGGGAAAATTGCGCGGCGGCAGGGCTTTCCATAGGTCGAGCATTGGGCTCACCACGCTCCATCCAGCCTCGACCATGTCCGCCCGCTGAAAAAGGGTGGCGTCTCCGACCATGCAATCATGTAGCAGGCGCTCATAGCCTGTGCTCGGTTGCTTGCCGAAATAGTCAGAATATTCAAAATCCATGTCCACCGTGCCCAGGCGCATGACCGGCCCGGGTGTCTTGGCGGCAAAGCGCAGCGAAATTCCTTCTTCCGGCTGAATGTGCAGCACCAGTTGGTTGGGCATGAGCTTCTCCACTTCGGTATCGCGGAAGAGCACGAACGGTGCCCGCCGGAACTGGATCACGATGTAGGTACTGCGCGTCTTCATGCGTTTCCCGGTGCGCAAGTAAAATGGGACGCCCGCCCATCGCCAATTGTCGATCTGCAGTTTCACCGCCACAAAGGTTTCGGTTCGCGAATTTGAAGGAACCCCGTCCTCGGAACGATAGGCAGGTGCACTCTCGCCAGCAACTTCACCGTCTCCATACTGGCCTCGCACCGTCCGGGTGAGCACGTCTTCAGAGCTGAGGGGCTGTATAGCATGCAATATCTTGGCCTGCTCGTCGCGCACCGCATCCGCCTGGAAAGAGATGGGCGGCTCCATGGCGATGAGGCTGATGAGTTGCATGATGTGGTTGGGCACCATGTCCCGCAAGGCACCCGCTTGATCGTAGTAACCGCCTCTCTTTTCCACGCCCACGGTTTCGCCAACGGAGATCTGCACGTGATCAATGTAGCGCCGGTTCCAGATCGGTTCGAAAATCCCGTTAGCGAAGCGGAAGGCCATAATGTTCTGGACGGTTTCTTTGCCCAGATAGTGGTCAATGCGGTAGATCTGTTTTTCGCTGACCACCTTGAGGAGTTGCGCATTCAGGGTTCGAGCCGAATCCAGGTCGCGGCCAAAGGGTTTTTCGACGATCACTCTGCGCCACTGATGATTGGCTTCCGTCATCAAGCCGGTGGCCGCCAGTTGCTCCACAATGGAGCCGAAGAAATCTGGCGCGGTGGCGAGATAGTAGAAGTAATTTCCGTGGGTCGCATGGTCCTTGTCTACCTTTTGCAGCAAATCCTTCAACTGCTGGTAAGTGTTCTGGTCGCTGAACTCACCGGTCACGTAATGCACGTGGCGCTCAAACCACTCCTGCAGGTCGAGATCGATCTCGCCAACGACGAACTCCTTGAGATCCTGTACCAGCTTGGCGCGAAACTCATCGGTGGACATGGGGTTTCGCGCGACGCCGATTACGGCAAACTCGCGAGACAGGAGATGGTATTTTGCCAGGTTATAAAGCGATGGAATCAACTTGCGCCGGGTGAGATCGCCGGCCGCGCCAAAAATTACCATCACGCATGGGTCGCCACAGCGTCCGACCCGCTCTCCTTCGACCACCGCTGCTGCCTGGGACATGGTTTCATTCCCCTTGACCGGCGAGTTTAACAATTCGTCGGCACGATTAGGTTTCCTCAGTCGGTACCAGCACCGAACCGAAGTCATTCGCCGCCGTTATCTTATATGCGAACCAGCGCCATGATACCAACGTGACGGCGAAGGTTCTCTTGCGAAAAGCTCGGCCCGGCGCCCGCATGATCTCATCAGATGTCCCGCCTTTATTGCGCCTGCCACATTGTCATTGATTTCGCGGTACGGAATGGGTATAAGCAAAGCCGAATCATGGTCCAACGATGAAGCGTGGAATCCTCGATTGCGCAAAGGCAAGCGGCCAGCCATGAGCGCCAAACCTGTCGATCAGCCTCTCAGCATGGAGCACCGGCGTCTGGCAGAGCCCTATGAAGGAATGGTCGCGCCCTGGCGCAAGTGGGGACCCTATGTCAGCGAGCGTTCCTGGGGCAG
>JBGQIG010000148.1:0-7205 GCA_041498365.1 Terriglobia bacterium
GCGCATGTGCTCAAGCAGCATCCAGGGGGAATGCGGCAGTCCCGCTGGTTTTTGTCCCCGCAACTTGGCTGGGATTCCGTCGATGACTTCCTCAAACTTGGCGTGAGCGTTGCCGCCGCTGAGAAGGTCAAGAAGGTGCCGGCGAAGAGAACGGTCGTGGTCGGTTTTCATTTTTGTTCATCCATTCGAATGTAACGCTGTAGCGACTGGCGTCCGCGAGTGGGACGTCTTTGTCTACATTGTAAGGTCCGCGGGAGTCGACTCGGGCTTTTCCCCTCGGTACACGCGCGCGATTCCGCGCACCAGCCGGCGCAGAGGCAACCCGCCCTTGACGTCGGCGAAGAAAATTTCACCGACCCGGCTGCTGCGGTAATACCAGCGCTTGAGCAATGCCAAATGCTCCATGATTTCGAGGGCGTTTTGCGGGTGTGCAGCGGGAAGCATGGCGAGCGCTGCCTGCACTCGGGACTCCATGGACTGTGACTTGGCATGCTCCGCCGCCTGGATCGGGAATGAGAGCGGGCCGGCAATCAGTCCGGCGTCGATGGAAAAAAACGCGACTGACTCGGGGGTCGCAGAGGGTTGCACCATGATCGCGGTGAGCTGATCAATCCGCCGCACGATCTCGGGAAGCTGGCCGACCACGGGTTTAAGCTTATCGACTCTCGCGTGCAAGGCGGCCGCGTTCTCGTATTCGAGATTCGACGATGCCTGGTCGCGTTGCTGGCTGACTTCCCGCACCAAAGATTCACCGCTGCTGTCGAAATAAGCCCTCACCCGGTCCACTTCGGCCTGATATTCAGCGTCGGTGCAACCCTTGAAACAAGGGGCGAGACACATTTTCATCTCCGAGTAGATGCAGCCGGGAAACTTGGGGTCGGGATGGAGGTCGTCCACACAGCGTCGCATCTTGAAGAAATCCAGCGAATCGTTGGCGAACTTCTCCGCCGCTGCGCGTGAAGGGAAGGGCCCGTAATAGAGGGAGCGCCCGCGCAGGCGGCCGAGCCGTGTCGTGATTGAGGCCCGCGGGTATTCGTTCTCCATGTGGAGCTTGATCAGCGGAGCAAAGCGCAGACGAAGCCGGTCGCTGTAGGTTTTCGGAAAAGTGGATCGCAGCACCCGGTACAAAAGAAAGCCGGACTCGAAATCGGAGCCGGTAAATGTGTATTCGATTGAGCGGACGCGATCGCGCAGGTTCAGTCTTCGGGTGTGTTCCGGGGGACCGAGAAGGCGGTGCAGACGGCGGCGCAGGTTCGCGGTCTTGCTGACGTAAGGCTCGGCTTGGGGGTCGGCGCCGCGAAGAAGGAAGACTGCTGGCGCGGCTGGGGCGGCGGCGAATGCCTCCGCATCGCGATCGGGGACGAACTCCAGGCGCTCGGTCAGCACCACGCCATTCTAGTTTGAAATAACCACGGAGGACACAGAGGACACGGAGAAGGCGGGCCACCCGATAGCATCGATCTGATCCGTGAAATCCGTGGCCCAGTCTTTACCGGAAGCTGGCGCTACGGAACTTCTGGCGGAAGTCTTCGCCTTCCATTCTTATGATGCGGCACATTTCGTGCAGCCGGGAGCGCATGCGCTCGCCGACGCGGTCTCCTAGTGTCTCTTCGCGGGCGGCGCCGCGCGGTCCGGCCACGGCACCGGCGGGCCGGTCATCAAAATTGGTCGTGATGATGGTGGTGCGATTGTCGTTGTAGCGGGTATTCAGGATGAGGCTTACCGTATCCCAAACCCACTCGGTGGGCTTAACGGCACCGAGTTCGTCGAGCACAAGTACCTCGGTTTCGAAGACCGGGCGTAGAACTTCCAGTTCGGTGGCTTTGACAGAATCGTTGTAGGAATTCTGGATCTGCTTCAGCAATTCGCGATAGTCATAGAACAGACACGCAATGCCCTTGCTGAGAATCAGCTCCTTGATAATGCCGACGGCCAGATGGGTTTTGCCCACACCGATGCTGCCGATCAGCAGCAGCCCGGTGTTGTCCACCGGATACTCTTCCACAAACTTGCAAGCGGCCAAGCGAGACGAGGCCAGCAACCGGTGCGGACCGTCGAACTCGAAGTTCGAAAGCTCGCAATGTTCGTATCGCTTGGGAATGCGGGCAGACGTGAGCAGAGCCTGAGTGCGTGCCTGCAGGCGGCAATCGCACCGCGTTACCCGACGCTCGGAGCCGATGGAGACTGATTTCCAGCCAGTACCTTCACAAAGAGGACAAACGTCCGCGGAAACTTTCATGACCTGGGTTCTTTTCCTTTGTTTAAACTCTGCACTCGCTGACGCATTTTGCGCAAGTGGCAAAGACGGTGTGCCTGTGTACATCCTGTGAAGTTGGGGATCGGCCTGTGGAGGGCTGAGGAAATAGAGCCCGGTTATCTCGAAGCTCGCCGACGACCTGGGAGTGGGCAAGTCTGAGCTGGGGACTTCGGCTGCACACTGCTTACATCCTGTTATAGAGCCACTTTCCAGCCGTCCCGGGCACGGCGAGTGCCTTTTTCTTGCCTGTGACCGGCCTCGATTTACTGCGGCGACCCAAAATCGGCATCCAGCGCGGATTTCCACAGTTGACAATCGCTTCAGACGGTAGCTAAATAGGGCCGCCAGGTTTCCCACTCAGCGAGTGCTAGTGTTGTGCCTCCCCCGTGCGCGCTGGGGGACTAACGAGACCTGCCAGGAGAGAAGATGAATAAAGCCGATCTCATTGACCGAATCTCAGCTAGCTGCCACATCAGCAAGGCCACGGCAGCCACGGCTATCGACACCACTGTCGACAGCATCACTTCTGCTCTGAAGAAAGGGGATCGGGTAGCGTTGATTGGTTTTGGCACGTTCTCTGTCTCGCAGAGAAAAGCTCGCAACGGGCGCAACCCGCAAACGGGCGCCACCATCAAGATCGCTGCTCGGAAAGTCGCCAAGTTTTCATCCGGAGCCGAACTCAAGAAAGCGGTCAACCGGGGCAAGTAGGGCCAGGTTTACGTAGAAAACGGCAGGAGGTCGGTCCTGCCGTTTTTGTTTTGGCACAAACTATGTAGGGACGGTCAAAATTGTGTAGGGACGGGTCTCTGACCCGTCCAGGCCGAGCAGGGCTCGGCGCGCTTCCGCTTAGAGCGTCTCACCTTCCGAGGGCGAGACGCCCTCGGGACAGCCGGCGGGACGCCGGCGCCACGAAGATCAAGACTCCCAGGTTGCTGAATCCTGCGCTAATCCTTTAGAATCTAATGTCTCGAATCAAGTTTGGAGACCCCATGAAGGCAGCTATTCATCCCGCTTACAACGAAATTCGCGTTATGTGCGCCTGCGGCAGCAGCTTTACGACTCGCTCGACCCATAAGGGCGACATCCACGTGGAAATCTGCTCTGCCTGCCATCCCTTCTTTACCGGCAAGCAGAAGCTTATGGATACGGCGGGCCGGGTGGAGCGCTTCCGCCGGAAGTATGCGAAAACCGAGACGGCGAAGAAGTAAGGCTTGGCCACGGATTTTCGCGGATCGGCACGAATTTAAGCCCTCGCTTTTGGCGGGGGCTTTGTTTTTTGAGGACTGCAAAGTTGCTCAGGACCGCTTTGATTTTACCCGCTACTTCGCCTTTCCTCTGCTCAACCACGCGGCAAAACGAAACCCTATGAGCAATGCGGCTGTTCCGGGGACGAATGTTGAGGCCGAGATTATCCAAGAAAAGGCGGGCGGGCGGAGTGGGACAACAGCTAAATCCCCAGCTCGAATTGCGAAATTTACCGCGCCCATGGCTGCCATGGTTAACGGTACTTGCACTGTGACAACGATAAGTTCGGTCCCGAACGCCAGGAGGACCGCTGCCGCCACCGGGCCAACGTAGAACCCGTCAAAGGTGGGCAAACTGGGCCAGGCTTTCATGGCTCGGATGTTCCATTTTGGGAATCGGAAGAGTCAGCTGCATCCAGGCTCGATTCAAAGTAGAGCCACCGAATCAGCCACAAACAGATCAGCAGAAATAAAGCGACAGAAACCATCGCAGCGATCAGGTTCGTCCAGGAAAAATCTCTTGACCCCGTGAGGGCGCTTCCGGCCTGCTGGATCGCCCAATAGGTTGCTCCGGCCTGCACCAATGCGTTCACAAAGCCAAGTACTGCCTGAGCGAGAATCAACCCAATCGTAATCGCGCCAATGTGTTGGGTGAGGAGGATCTGGCGGATTTTGTTCATAAATGCCGTCGCGCGCGAATTTTCGCATATTCGGCTTAAGTTGGAAAGGACGTACAATAAGTCCGATGCGCAAGTTCTGGGACAGTCCGGGGCCGGACGCGGGTGAGGGCGCCCGCGCCACAGCGGCAATGTCCGTTCCTTCATCGGTCATGATTGGGAACGTGCGCATTGCTCCGGCTACTGTGCTGGCGCCCATGGCTGGCGTGACCGATACGGTCTTCCGCCGGTTTATTCGCAATCTGGGTGGGTGCGGGCTGATTATGACCGAATTCACCTCGGCGGATGGCATCCTTCGCTCCAAAGACAGGAAAGCCAAGCTCTACCTGCATTTCTATGAGGACGAGCATCCTATCTCGGCCCAGCTTTTCGGCAGCGATCCCAAAGTGATGGCCGAGGCGGCTCGCGTGGTTGAGGGCTTAGGTTTCGATCTGGTAGACCTCAATCTTGGGTGTCCGGCGAAGAAGGTCGTGAAGTGCAATGGCGGTTCCGGCCTGCTGAAGGACTTGCCCGCGATCGGCAAGATTTTCGAGGCGGTGCGCGCCGCGGTCACGATTCCGTTCACGGTGAAGTTCCGGGCCGGTTGGAATGATGAGAACGTAGTCTGCGTTGAACTGGCAAAGATGGCGGAAGACTGCGGGCTGTGCGCCGTGGCGCTGCATGCCCGCACCCGCGAGCAGGGCTACAGCGGCCAGGCCCGCTGGGACTGGATTGCGGCAGTCAAGCAGGCGGTTAAGATTCCGGTGATCGGCAATGGGGACGTCCGCACGCCGCAGGACGCTTGCGCCATGGTGGCGCAGACGGGATGCGACGCGGTGATGATTGGCCGCACGGCGCCGTCAAATCCGTGGATCTTCCGGCAGATCGAGCAGTACACCGCTGGCTGTGTGGGGCCGGGTCTTCGACCCAGCCAGGCCGAGGCTGAGCTGGGCGAGCTTGCGCTCGCCCGGACAGCCGAGGGCGGCTGTCCCCACGTGGATCGTGCCTACGATGAGCCTAGCGAGGCTGATCGGTATCAGATGATCCGCACCTACTTCGAAATGCTGATTGGGGAGGAAATGCCGGGCGCCGAAGGAAAGATGAAGCAGTTCGCCTCGTGGTTCACTCACGGAGTGGCGGGCGGCGCGTCCCTGCGCAAGGCGATCTACGAGTCGAAGAGCCGGGTGGAAATTCTGGCCAGCGTGGAAGAGTTCTTTGAGAATCGGCTGGAGCCGTGTGGCCGCGGGCGACTCGCCCGCGAGGTTGTTAGTTCTATTTCGTAAGATATTGCGTCGCGGGCAAAACAGCGAACCGCAGCGGCTAAAGCCGTATCCTTTGTCGGTGACTTATTGGCACGAGTGAACTCGTGCCCTTCCCTGTTCATGCCCTTCCCTGTTCGTACGCATTCCTGTTCGTACGCCTGCGCTTTCTTATTCGTGTCCTTCCCCAGGGCACCTCGGGCGAGCTACGCTCGCCTGCCCAGACGGGACGTCTGGGCCTACGTGGTTCTTACCGCTCCACATTGGCCCAGCGCCGTTTGGCTTCCAGCCACTGATCACGCCTCCGACAGATGGGAGCCGTGTTGGAAGTGGTACTGCAGGATCTTCGCGGCCAGGGTCGGGCTCACGCTACCGGATCCGACCGTGCGTACGACTTCGCCCCGGCAGACTACTTCTGCCGCGGCCAGTCCCGCGATTTCTGCGGGCAGCACGAGGTTGATCTCGAGCTGCGCGTTGGGGGCTATCGGTTCTTCTGCCTGGAAAAGCATTCCAGAGCGGCTAATGTTTTCGGTTTTGCCCTCACGCCAGCCACTCTCTCCCACCAGCCGGTATTTCAGCGGCAGGTGAAGATCGAAGCGGGTAGCGCGGAAGGGGGAGGATATTTTGCTACGAATGCGAGCGAGTGGTGCAGGTTGAGCTAAGCGAGCAGACATCTGTATCTCCTTTGGGGGTGGGGTATCGAGCACCTCCCGCACCTTTGCCTTGAGCGCAGGGAGGGTAAAGGGCTTCTGGAGCAGGGTGATGCCCTCGTCCAGCGTGCCGTTGTGGCCAATGTGGTTCTCGGTGTAACCCGACATGTACAGCACTCTCATCTCGGGGCGCGCCGGAGAAAGATGATTGGCCAATTCACGCCCGGTCATTCCCGGCATGATGACGTCGGTCAGCAGCAGGTGAATGGGGCCTTTGTGCGTCTGGGAAATCTGGATGGCGGAAGCGCCGTCGGCAGCGTCAATCACGCTGTATCCCTGGTTCTCGAGCGACTGGCGTGCAAGGCGCCGCAGAGTTTCTTCGTCTTCTACCAGCAGGATGGTTTCGTGGCCTGGGCTGGGAGGCTCGTGGACAAGCTCAGGCAACATGGCGTGGGCTTCTCCCGTCGCGCTGAACCGAGGAAGGTAGATCTTAAATGTGGTGCCCTTGCCGGCTTCGCTGTAGACCCAGATGTAGCCTTCGCTCTGCTTGACGATGCCGTACACGGTGGAGAGTCCTAGGCCGGTGCCTTTGAGTCCCTTGGTGGTGTAGAACGGCTCGAAGATGTGCGCCTGGGTGTCGGAGTCCATGCCCATGCCGGTGTCGCTGATGGCAAGCATCACGTAGTCCCCGGGCTTGACCGGGGCGTGGAAGCGGGCGTAGTTCGCATCCAGCGTGACGTTGGCGGTCTCGATCGTCAGCTTTCCACCTTGCGGCATGGCATCGCGGGCATTGACCGCCAGGTTCATGATGACTTGCTCGATCTGGCCGGGATCGGCTTTGACGGCGCCGATGTCCGCGCCTGGAACCATGACCAGATCGACGTCTTCGCCGATCAGCCGGGTCAGCATTTTCACGTTTTCGGTGACCACGCTGTTCAGGTCCACAATCTTCGGGGCTAACATCTGCTTGCGGCTGAAGGCCAGCAACTGGCGGGTCAGAGAAGTGGCACGCTCGGCGGCCAGGGCGATCTCCTGCGCGTGCCCGCGCAACGTCGGGTCGTGGCCGATCCGCTCGAGCAGGAACTCGGAATACCCCGAGATCACCATGAGCAGGTTGTTGAAGTCATGGGCGATGCCGC
>JBGQIG010000149.1:0-7203 GCA_041498365.1 Terriglobia bacterium
AGATGCCTCAGAACCTCACACGCGACCTGGTTAGTGCAGGCGGGAGCCGACCCGAAATCGGTGCAGGGCCAGATGCGTCACTCACGCATCGCAACCACGATGGAGGTCTACGCTCAGATCGTGCCGGCGGCACAGCGGCGAGCGTTGGAGAAGCTGTCGGAGTTTGCAAAAGCTGGGCCGGTAGATTCACGGTCCATTACGGTCCAATAAAGCGAGGGTTTCGGTGACCAAAAGCGGCTGCTCAAGTCGGCAAGTGATTGAAAGGTTTGGTGGAGCTAGTCGGGATCGAACCGACGACCTCATCGTTGCGAACGATGCGCTCTCCCAGCTGAGCTATAGCCCCACGCGGCCAAATCTGTAGCGCAATCTTAACAGTGTTCCCAGGCGAAGACCAAGATGTTGCCAAGTTTCGCGAACAATAAGAATTATGTTTACCTGGAGTGCCCTGCAACGTCTAATGAGAAAGTAGTTTCATGCACTTCGAATGTTTGCGTCCATTCAGTTCGGTGTAGGTCAACACAGGCTTGCCGCGTCCTGCTCGGTGGCGCTGCATTGTCTGTTTCTGCTGTGGCTGCTGCACCAGCCTGATCCCAGGATTGTCGCACCTTCTTTGGTGGTCAACGGCGATCACGGGACGTACATCGCGCAACTCTATTGGCCGAATCAGCGAACCCAGACTGCAAGCGATGCTTCTCCGGGCACGGCAGGCGCCTCCTCTCGCCAGCAATTGAATTCGCATCTGGCCTGGAAGCAGCGGGAAGAGGCGCCCAAGTCGGCCAAGCGCGATCTGCCGCGTCCGAAGCTTGGGTTGGACGACGAGACCAGCACACCCGGACAGGCCGCTCAGGTCCGCCCGGCCGGCTCGCCCTTGGGTACAGTTCTCGAGGGCCCGCTTACAGGAGAAGAGGTCCGCCCCGCTCTGCCGGTCGTCTCCCCTGATCCGATCGTTGCTGCCACTGAACTGGGCGATCTGCAAGGCGATGTCGTGGTCGAAATCACGATTGACGAAAGAGGGAATATCGTACAGAAAGTCGTGATTCAAAGTCTTGCTCCTGCGATAGACGGCAAAGTGCTCGAAGCCCTGGAAAATTGGCGATTTCGCCCTGCCACCCACAATGGTGTCGCCATCCCTTCCAAGCAGGATGTGTACTACCACTTTCCCCGATTGGGTAAAGGCTAGCAATATAGGCACGAGCGTCTCGCTCGTGCTCCATCCGGCAGGCCCTTGTGCGCATCCCCGTTATAATGCTGATGTGGCCTCACATGTTCGCCAGATCGCATCTGCAGACTTCCCAACCCGCTGGGGCAAGTTCCGCATCTTCGGATTTCGCGGAGAATTTGCTGCCGGCCAACAGGCGCGCGAGGAGGAGGCAGTCGCCCTGGTGATGGGTGACATCCATGCTTCGCCTCCGCTGGTCCGCATCCACTCCCAGTGCCTTACCGGCGACGTCTTCGGCTCGTTGCGCTGCGACTGTCGCCAGCAACTGGAGATGGCGCTCTCGATGATCGCCGACCAGGGTGCGGGCATGCTGATTTATGAGCAGCAGGAAGGCCGGGGCATCGGCCTGATGGCGAAGTTGCAGGCCTATGAA
This sequence comes from Terriglobia bacterium, assembly GCA_041498365.1. Lineage (GTDB taxonomy): Bacteria > Acidobacteriota > Terriglobia > Terriglobales > Acidobacteriaceae > JAIQFF01. The sequence continues at coordinate 1,593 of JBGQIG010000149.1, forward strand.
TTACAGGACCAGGGACTGGACACAGTAGAGGCCAACGAGCGCCTCGGATTCAAGGCCGACCACCGCGAGTTCACGCTCCCCGCGGAAATCCTGAAAGCGCTCGGCGTTTCACGCGTGCGACTGCTTTCCAATAATCCAGACAAAGTGGCCGCGCTGGAAAAGGGCGGCGTTGTCGTGACTGAACGCGTCCCCTGTGAAGTCGCGCCCTCAGCCCACACCGAAGATTACCTCAAAACAAAGAAGGAAAAGCTGGGCCACCTCTTCACCTCGCGCTAACCCTGTCATCGCGCTGTCATCCTGAGGAAGCGGAGGACTCCCGACGAAGGACCCATGCACTTCTCGGCGAGCGGCAAAGGTTGATGGGTTGCACAAGGCCACGCGAAATCATTGCAACTGAGCCGCCGCCAGCACCGCCCGCTTGGTGAACACCCGAATCATCTCCCGACGATACTCCGGCGTCAGCGCCGAAGTAGTAAGCGGCCTGGCGATCTTCGCCGCCAAATCGCCCGCCGCTGCGGCCAGTGATTCATCCAGCATTTTTCCCGCCAGCAATTCGCTGGCACCCTTGACCAACAGCGGCGCAGGATTGACCGCCGTGATGGCCAGCCGCGCATCCGCGATGTGACCATTGGCTCGCTTCATCACCACAGCCACGCCCGCCAGGGGATAATCAATCGATCCCCGAACTCGCAACTTGCGGTAGACTCCACGATAGCCGGCCGACCCTTCCGGCAAAAACACGCGAGTCAGCAGCTCATCGGGTTGCAGGTTGCGATATGCATCACCTTCGCCGGTGTAGAACTCGTGCAGTGGAATGCGCCTCGTGCCCGACCCCCTCACAATTTCGACCTCTGCGTTAAGGCATAACAGGGCCGGCGGAGTATCTCCGGAAAAAACCGCCCAGCACTTGGTTCCGCCGGGTGCAACGTGGCAGAGGTCACCGTCTTTCTTGATGCAAAATCCACATCCCTTACGCCAGGTGAGCGACTGGTTGTACCAGAGGCAACGGGTGTCGAGACAGATGTTGCCCCCGATCGTGCCCATGTTGCGCAGCAAGGGCGAGGCCACGGTGGCAGCGGCCTCTGTCAGCACGGGATAGCGGCGGCGCAGAAGCGGGGAATGTTCAATCGTAGTAAGCGTGGCCAGCGCGCCGATCTCGATGCCATCGCCGGTTTGTCGAATTTCCTTGAGCCCCGCAATGTGCCGGATGTCGAGCACGTATTCCGGCTCGAAAAGCTTTTGCCGCATCGAGGGGATCAGGTCCGTGCCGCCGGCCAGTACGCGAATATTATTGGCATGCTTGGACAGAAATCCGGCCGCTTCTTCCACGGTGTGCGGCCGCAGCAGCTTGAATTGCGGAAGGCTCAAGCATCGCCTCCTGCCGCCGGCTGCTCTTCCCTTCGCGCCGGATCGAGCGGATGCCGCTCTGGTCCCTTGCCTTTGAACCACAGCGATCCGCCGTGCTCACGAAATCCCACGGGAGAAGTGGGATCAACACCCTCGGTCAAATTTAGCGACTTGGCATTCCTCTTCGCTCGCAGCGCCGCTAGCACGCGCTCCGGCGTGAAAGGGCATTCATGCAGCCGCACGCCTACCGCATCGTAAATGGCATTTGCAATGGCGGGAATGGTCGCGGCCAAAGAGCCTTCGCTGCACTCCTTTGCCCCGAAGGGCCCCTCGGGATCGATGCTCTCGACGATGATCGGCTCAACTTCCGGAGACTCCACCGATGACGGGCTGCGGTATTCGAGCAGACCCGGATTCATGAGCATCCCGTCTTTCCAGACCATTTCTTCCGTGAGCGCCTGGCCCATGCCCATCCACACCGATCCGATGATCTGGCCCTCGACCGAAACCGGGTTCAGCGCGCGACCACAATCATGCGCGGCCCATACCTTGTGGACCGTAACCTCGCCGGTTTCCTCATCCACGCTAACCTCAGCCACTTGCGCGGAATAGGAGTACGCGGGCGAAGGCCCGACGCCTCCCCCTTTGTGCTTGCCGCCGCGCGCTTCTGGTGGCGGAGCGTAGGAACCGGTTCCAGTCAGTGTGCCGTGAAAATCAATGGCAGCCACCACCGCTTCTTCGAAGGTCATCGAATCCTTCGGCCCTTCGTCCTTGCGTTTCTGCTGCAACGACCCGCGAAGAATCTGCCCCTCAACGTGACCACTGACTGAAGCCTCCGACGATGCCTGTGTGGCGCGGGCGCCCTCGCCCGCGTGGTCTTTCCGTGAAACCACATCGTTCCTAAAGATCAAGTCTTCGGCCGCACAACCCATCTTCCGCGCCGCTGCCAACGCAATCTGCTTCTTCACTTCCGAAGCCGCCCGCAGCGTGGCATTGCCCGCCATAAACGTAACCCGGCTGGAGTACGAGCCTATATCAATGGGCGTAAGGTCGGTGTCCGCGGCAACAATCCGTACGCGTCCCAATGAGCAACCCAAAGTCTCGGCGGCGACCTGCGCCGTCATGGTGTCGGAACCCTGGCCAATTTCCGATGCCCCCGTATACACCACCACTCCGCCGTCGCGATCAATCTTGATGTTGACTGTGGAGTGCGGCATGTCAGAGCGAATGATCGAATTGGCGGCGCCGCTTACGTAATGGCTGCATGCAATGCCTAGGCCGCGGCCTTTCGGCAGTTTCCCCTTGCGCTCTTTCCACCCGGACCGCTCCACCGTCTTCTCGATGCACTCAGGCAGACCGTAGCTCTGCACTCGGAGGCCGTTGACCGTCACACAAGGTGGCCTAAGTAAATTGCACTGGCGAATCTCGGCCGGATCAAGATTGACTTTGGCCGCCAGCTCATCCAGTTGCGATTCGAAAGCAAAACGGACATTGACCGTGCCATGGCCGCGCATCGCGCCACAGGCTGGCTTGTTGGTGAGCACGCGATAGCCGTCGTATTGAATGTTGGGAATATCGTAGAGGGCTCCCAGGAGCGCCCCGGAGTAGAGAATCGTGACCACGCCGTAGGAGCAATACGCTCCGCCGTCCTGCACCACGCGCGCCTTGACCGCGGTGATGCGGCCGTCTTTTTTTACTCCCGTCTTGAGATCGATAATGGTGCGCGGACGTCCACGGTGAGCCCAGAAAACCTCTTCCCGTGTATACGTGATTTTCACCGGAGCGCGAGCTTTCCGCGCCGCAATCGCCGCAATGATTTCAAGCGGAATCACTTCGCTCTTCCCGCCAAAGCCCCCGCCCACCAGGGGCTTGATAACGCGAATCTGCGCCATCGGCATTTCCAGCACCAGCGAGAGCTTGTGTTGCAGGTAGTACGGAACCTGGGTCGAGGACCAGACAATCAGCCGGCCGGGCTTCCCGGTCTGCGAGTCGATTTCAAAACTGGCCAGCGTGGAGTGCGGCTCCATCGCGGCATGCGTCACTTCGTTGGCGACAAATCGGGCTTCGGCAACATCATCGGCTTCGGCAAAACCCTTCTCGGGATCGCCGAATATGTGGTGATAGTCCTTCTCCAGATTGTGTGGCTTGTTGTCGTGGATCAGGTCGGTCTCCGCCTTCATCGATTCTTCAGGATCGAAGTAAGCGGGCAGCACTTCGTACTCGACATCAATCAATTCCAGAGCCTTGTCGGCGGTCGCCTCGTCCACGGCGGCCACGCAAGCCACGTTGTCGCCTACGTAGCGGACCTTGTCTACCGCCAGTGCGTGCTCATCGTGTCCCACCGGAAGAATTCCGTAAGTGTTCGGAGCATCCTTACCGATCGCTACTGCAATCACGCCTTGCAGTTTCTCAGCGCGGCTGGTGTCGATGCGCTTGATGCGGGCATGAGGATAGGGTGAGTGCAGGATTCTCCCCACCAGCATGCCCGGGACGCTGAGGTCATCGGTATACTTCCCCGCGCCCGTGGTCTTGCCGGCCGCGTCAACCATAGCAATAGGTTTGCCGATAATGGAGAAGTCAGTCGCTGGTCGTTGGTCGTTGGTCATTGGTGAGGTCGTCAGCCGTTAGCCCTCAGCTGTGCCGTAGCGCGGGCGTCTCGCCGCCCGCCAACCGGATGCTTACTCGATCCCCGGCGAGGTCGATGCAAGCGGCGCCATCCCTTGTTGCTCCGCTACAATGGCCGCCTTGATCGCCGCATACATCTGGCTGTAGCCGGTGCAGCGGCAGAGATTGCCGCTGAGCGCAGCCCGAATCTCCTCGTCGGTTGGCTCCGGATTCACCGTCAGCAGATGCTTCACCGTCATGATGAAGCCCGGGGTGCAGAATCCGCACTGCGCGCCTCCCCAGTCGCCGTAGGCCTTCTGAATCGCGGCCAGGCTGCCGTGTTCACTCACGCCCTCGATGGTCGTAATCTCCTGGCCTTCACAGCTGGCCGCCAGCATGGTGCAGGAAAGCATCGGAATCCCATCCACCTGCACGGTGCACGCGCCACAGGAAGAGTCGTCGCAGCCGCGCTTGGAGCCGGTTAGCTGCAAGTCTAGGCGTAAAGCGTCCAGCAAGAGCGTGCTGGGCTCGAGCGCAAGCTCGTGGGCACGGCCGTTAACCCTGAGTTCGATGAGTTCTTTTTTCATGGGTGGAACCAGCTTCTAGCTACTAGCTTCTAGCTTCCAGCCCAATCGAGAAGCCGTTGTTTAGCTAGCAGCCAGGAGCTAGATGCCAGTAGCTGCCTTCAATAGAGCGGCACCTTCGGATCCACGGTCCGCGCCCAGCCATCGATTCCGCCTCTCATAGATTGCACCTTCTCGAATCCTTGCTGACGCAACCAATTCGTGACACTTAACGAGCGCACACCGTGATGGCACACCACGACGATGTGTTCTTCCGGGTCGAGTTCCTGATGAGCACGCATCGGAACATCCCCCATGGGAATGTTCTTACTCCCCTCGAGACTCGCCTTGGCCAGTTCCCAGGGTTCGCGCACGTCGAGCAGCGTGAACTTTTCTCCATGCTTGCGCATGGTCTTCACTTGCCCGGCGCTGATTTCGAAGTCCATAAGGCGCTTTCGGCTTCTGGCTCCTAGCTCCTAGCTCCTAGCTTCTATCTACCGGATGCCGGGTTTAGCTAGAAGCCAGAAGCTAGCAGCTAGAAGCCAGTCAGTATCCAAAATCCGTCTGCACCGCATACGCGTGCTCTTTCACTCCCAACTCTTCCACGCGACAACCGCCCAACTGGTTCATGTACGCCCGGCGATCGCCCACACCGTAAACCCAATGCTGCAGCCAGGACTCGCTGTCGGCCTTGGCTTTCGTCTGCTCATGGTACTGCCGGAAGAAGGCGTCGTCACGCTTGTAGTACCCCTGCACCGGCGAGGGATGCGCTCCATACCTGCACTCGACCACTGCATTGACCAGAAATCCGGGAATCACGGTGCGATTGGGATCGCTCGCGATCACTTCGGGCTCCACGATTTCTTCAGCCACTACAATCACCCGCTTGGCCGCACGAACCGCTTCGATCATGATTCCGAAGTTACCCCAGCAGTGGGCGTTGCCATCGCGGTCGGCACGCTGCAGGTGGACGATGGCGACGTCAGGAGAAAGTGCCCTCACCGCATGCAGCTTTACCGATCCAGGTGGGGACAGCCGCCCTGGGTTGTCCGGGCGAGTCACAGACTCGCCTGCTCGGCCTTCTGCAAACGGTGACT
>JBGQIG010000150.1:0-7196 GCA_041498365.1 Terriglobia bacterium
CACGACGATCGAGTCCATCGCGGTGTTGCCGCTGAAGAATCTTACCGGCGACCCCGAACAGGAATACCTGGTAGACGGCATGACCAATGTCCTGATCACCGATCTGGCCAAACTGGGAGCGCTCAAACGAGTGATCGCCGCCGACTCCGCCATGCTCTACAAAGACACCAAGAAAACCGTGCCGCAGATTGCCCGTGAGTTGGGAGTGGACGCGATCGTGACCGGAGCGGTGGTGCGCGTCGGCGATCAGTTCGAGATCACCACCCAACTGGTGAACCCCGCAACCCAAAGCCCCTTGTGGAGCGACAACTTTCGCCGGGGCATGCAGGAAATCATGCCCTTGCAGAGCGAAATTTCCAGGGCTATCGCTCGTGCCAGCCAGCTGGAAGTGACCTCCGCCGAACAGGCACAATTGAACAGCGGCCTTTCTCAGGATCCCGAAGCGTACCGGCTGTACCTGAAGGGGCGCTACTTCTGGAACAAGAAGAACCAGGAGAGTCTGCGAAAGGGCTTCGAGTATTTCCGGCAGGCGCTCGACAAGGACCCGACCTACGCCTTGGCGTACGTGGGCCAGGCTGACACTTACCTCTCATATGCGAGTTACGGCATCGAGGACCCCAAAGACGCTCTCGCCAAGGCCAAAGCTTCGGCCGCCAGAGCTCTGGAAATCGATGGCCAACTGGCAGAAGCGCACACTTCCATGGGTGTGGCGGAAGTCATGGACCACTTTGACTGGAAGGCGGCGCAGAGAGAATTACAGATAGCGATCCAACTGAATCCAAACAACGCTCAGGCTTATCAGTGGCAGGCCATAGTCGCCAACGCGCTGGGCAAGGAAGAGGAGGGGCTCCGCACAGCCACTCGCGCCCAGGAGCTCGATCCTCTCTCTCCCAATACGAGTGCTTATGTCGGCTTCACCTACTACCTGGCACGCCGCTACGACGAAGCGCTGCGCGAATATCGCAAGACGCTTGAACTCGATTCCAAATTTACGCTGGCCTACATCTTCCTTGGCCTCGCCCAGGTGCAGCAAGGCAAGTTTGAGCAGGCTATCAGCGCGGAGAAACAGGCAGTGGAGCTTCAGGGCGGGAGTGCCAACGTGCTTCCCATGCTCGCATACGCTTATGCGGCCGCAGGCCAGCGGGAGCAGGCATTGGCGATCGTGGACAAGTTGCAGCGCCTGCCCAAACCCAGCAAGGTCGAACCGAACGACTTGGCCTTGATCTATACCGCCCTTCATGACAACGACAAAGCCCTGCACTATTTGGATGCCGCCTACGAAGACGGTTCGTTTTGGACCGTCCCAGTCAAGCTGGAGCCCGCCCTCGACCCGCTCCGGTCCGATCCGCGGTTCCGTGCTCTGTTGGTGCGCTCCGGCATTCCCCCTGATTGATGACGCGTTCTTGGCAGTGACTTCGCGAGCTTTGCGGTCAAAATCTTTAACCGCAAAGAACGCAAAGGACTCCGCAAAGGACGCCAAGAACTGGGTTCGCTGGTTGAAAAACGAATTAGGGCACTAGCTAAACCCTGCCATTTCCAATTTTTCCGCCCCGGGTATATTATGGGCGCCCAATTCGGCCCGTATCGGTGAAGGATAACCTTCCTTTCCATTTGGGTACGAAGGGAGAATCTGGCCATGACCAAAGAAACCAAAGAAAAAGGAACACTGATTCGCGGTGCCGATGGGGCCCTCTATTACATTTCCGATACAGAATTGAGCGCTCACCGCTTGCCTGACGATCAGGCAGCGAAAGGGATTTCCTTTCTGGATCAGCACAAAATTGTTCCCCAAGGCGCTTCCTGCCCAGCCTTTCACGGGGAGGGCTTGATCGGACGCGTAGCTGAACAGAAGCATCTGAATCTGGACGTCCTCAAAGGAATCGCGAAAAAGAAATAGCTTCTCGGTGTTGACGACCAGATCCAGACAGTCTCCCGACCGCAGACTCATTTTCCGGCGGCCGCCGGCCAGTCCACTTCAGCGGGATGAAATCAGGCGGCCTGCTCTCATACTTGCATGACTTGCACTGTCCTCAGCTTGGGTGTTGGCCATCCCGGGCGAAAATCTTATCGCCACGGCACCCACCGGCTCGTCTCGCCGAGCGCGACTCTGGAGCGTCTACGACCGCTCTTGCCCGTGATGGGCATCACCCGGGTCGCCAATGTTACGGGGCTGGATACCATCGGGCTGCCGGTAGTGATGGTGTGCCGGCCTAACTCCCGATCCCTAGCGGTTTCGCAAGGTAAAGGGCTCGACCTGGAGTCTGCCAAGGCCTCCGGAGTTATGGAATCGGTCGAAGCCTACCATGCGGAGCACATCACGCTCCCTCTGAAACTAGCCAGCTATGAAGAACTGCGCTATACCCACACCGTCGTCGATGTTGCCGGCCTGCCCCGGGTGCGCAACAGCATTTACCATCCCAACTTGCCCATGTTGTGGATTGAGGGAGATGACCTGCTGCGCGGAGAATCGCTCTGGGTGCCCTACGAGATGGTTCATCTGAACCACACGCTGCCCCTTCCTGCGGGTACGGGCAGCCTGGTCTCCAGTTCGAACGGACTGGCTTCCGGAAACCACTTGCTGGAGGCCATCAGCCACGCGATATGCGAACTCGTGGAACGAGACAGCAGCTGCCTGTGGGACCTGCGAAGCGCCGACTTCAAGTCTTCCCGGCGCATTGATCCGGACTCGGTAGACGACACATCGTGCCGGGAGGTGCTGGACAAGTTCGAGCGTGCCCAGATTTGTGTGGCAGCCTGGGAGACCACCACCGATATCGGTATTCCGTCCTTCTTCTGCAGGATTATGGAGCAGACCATCAATCCGTTGCGCATCCTGCCTCTTGCCCAGGGATCGGGATGCCATCCTGCCCGGGAAGTGGCTTTACTTCGCGCCCTAACCGAAGCCGCTCAGAGCCGGCTGACCACGATTGCCGGAGCCCGCGACGACATGTTCCTGACCGGTTACGAACTGACCCGCAACCTGGATGTGCAACAGCGCGAGCGCGCCCAGATGGACAGCCAGAAAGAGATCAGAGATTTCCATCAGGCCCCCACATTCGTGGGCGACACGTTCGAAGAAGACGTCGAGTGGGAACTGCACAGGCTGCAAGCAGCGGGAATCGAGCGCGTCATTTTCTTCGACCTGACCAAGCAGGAGTTGAATTTGCCGGTGGTCCGCGTAGTAGTCCCGGGACTCGAACCGCATCGCGGAGATGACTGTCTTCCCGGTTCTCGAGCCCGGGCCCTCCTGGAGACTCGGCCATGAGCGCTTATGTTTTTGTGGGGCCAACCTTGCCACTCGAGGAAGCACGCAAAGAGCTGGATGCGGTCTATCTTCCTCCCGCGTGCCAGGGGGACGTCTATCGCATCGCCCGCAAGCGCCCAGGCATCATCGGAATCATTGACGGATATTTCGAACGCGTCCCCGCGGTCTGGCATAAAGAGATACTGTGGGCGATGAGTCAGGGAATCCACGTTTTTGGCAGCGCCAGTATTGGTGCGCTTCGTGCTGCGGAGTTGGCGGCCTTCGGCATGGAAGGCGTGGGCACTATCTTTCAGGCATACGAGCAAAACGAATTGGAAGATGACGATGAGGTAGCAGTCGCTCACCTGCCGGCTGAGCAGGATTACGAGCCGGCCTCCACCGCCATGGTTGATATTCGAGCCACGCTGGCGTCTGCCGAGAGCAACGGCGTCGTTGGTCGTGCGACCCATGAGACCCTCTTGCGGATCGCGAAGGCGCTGTACTATCCAGAACGCCGCTTTGAGCGCATCCTTGCTTGTGCCGCTGCGGAAGGCCTCCCTGCACAAGAACTGAAAGGTTTGGAAGCGTGGCTGCCATCCGGACAGGTGGATCAAAAACGCAACGACGCAATCGAAATGTTGCGCCAGATGCGCTGCCGGCTGGAGTCCGGTTTCGAGCCCAAGCAGGTCCGATACCACTTCGAGCACACTACCTTGTGGGAGAAAGCCCGGTTGACCGCGGGAAACGCGGATCCCGCTGAACATCCGCAGGGGGGCCCGCTGCTGCTTGAACGCGTACTGGACGAGTTGCGCATCTCGGGTGATAAGTACCGCCTTACGCATCAAGCCGCGCTGGCGCGCTGCCTGAGCCTAGACGAAACCTGGCGCCAGGGGATCAGGCCTACTGCAGAGACCGTCCAGCACGCGGCCGAACAATTTCGCCGGGAAAATGGTTTGTGCGAGTTCACCGCCTTCGAACAATGGATGAAGCAAAACCATCTATCTGTGGAAGAGTTTCTGGAACTGATGGAGGACGAGGCGCGCCTGAACTGGCTGGAGGCCAGCGCCGGGCTGGAGGTCGCAAGCCACGTTCCCGATCACCTGCGGGTAAGCGGTGAATACGAAAAGCTTGCCGGACGCGCTCTCGATAAACAACATACCCTGGAAATCTGCGGCCTTGCTAATCCAACGCTCGCGGATGCCGGCCTGACCTACGAAGAGCTGCTGCGCTGGTACTTTCAGGAATGCCTTAAACGCCCGATCGCGGATGACATCCCACGTTATTGCCGAGCCACTGGTTTCGTGAGCGAAGATGCCTTCAGGACCTCTCTTCTGCGCGAATTCTGTTACTCATCGAAAAATTCCGCGACCCAGAAACGGAATCCAGCCGCGAGTTAGCCCGGCATGGGTGGGGAAGCGACATTGCAGAACCGGCGTTCACTTTCCGGAATGCCCCTCATCAGCCAGGTCAAACTCACTGCGGACATGCAACTTGACGATGCCAGGCAGCCCTCCTATATACTTCGCCCGAACGCGCAGGACTCATGCCGTAGGGATTTTTTGCAATGAAGATTGGCTTTGCTCTTCCCAACATCGGGCCTGTCGCGACCGCAGATGCAGTCGCCAAGGTTGCGCAACGCGCTGAGGCTTTGGGCTACGACAGCCTGTGGACGATTGAGCGTTTGCTTTGTCCGGTCAAGCCTCAGACGCCTTATCCCGCCACCCCTGATGGGTCGCTCCCCGAGCCCTACAAACATTCGCTCGATCCACTTGAAACCCTGACCTTCGCGGCAGCGCTCACCAGGAGCATTGCTCTGGGCACCAGCGTGCTCGACATTCCCTACCACAACCCGGTCATGCTGGCGCGCCGCTTGACCACGCTCGACCTCCTTTCTAACGGCCGAGTCCGGCTGGGCCTGGGACTGGGCTGGTCGAAAGACGAAATGGATGCAGTAGGCGCGGACATGAAGAAGCGCGGTGCCTTGGCGGACGAATTCCTGCAAGTGCTTAAGGCCATCTGGACCACCAACCCGGTCGAGTTTCACGGCAAGTTCTATCAGATCCCCAAGTCTTACATTGGGCCGAAGCCGGTGCAGAAGCCTCACCCACCCATCTACATGGCAGCTTTTGCTCCAGCCGCCATGAAGCGCGTGGCAACCGTGGCCGATGGATGGAATCCGGTAGTGATTCCGGTTGAAGGCATGGCGCAGATGTTCGGTGCCATCAAGCAAATGGCGAAGGAAGCGGGGCGAGACCCCTCCGCTCTCGAAATGGTGGTGCGCGCCAACGTGGAAATCGCCGAGAGGCCGCTCGGAAAGGAGCGGCTCATTTTTTCCGGTACTCTCGATCAGATCAAGGACGATGTGGGCGCATGCCGCAACATCGGCGCCCATCAGCTATTCTTTGATCCGACCTTCTCCACGGGAAGCGGGTCGCTGGACCACTGGCTCACACTGATGGAGCAGCTTCGCGGACTCGGGTAGCGGGCTCGCCCCCGGACGTGACCTCTCACCTGCCGTGTTCAACCAATAGGGATGCGGCCGTTATGAAGCTGCTCTAGATCTTGCCCCAGCAAATGATTCGCTGGGGAATGATCCGGATGATCGGTGCGTCATTGGCAAGCATTCCGGCCGCGTACTGCGGATATTTCTTTTTAAGCCGGTTGATTGCCCGCGCGCGTTCTTTACGCGCCGACCTCGGAACCAGCTTTGCCTTTCCCCGAGCCAGAATGTACCAGAGCCGCGTCCAGTCTTCGTCATAGTTGTCGATCAGAAGCGCAACTTGTGGTCTCGCTGTGATGTGTTGCAGGCGGGCAAGCTTTTCCGGTGCGACGCGTTTCGGCTTCCGGTCCACCGCCGAGTAGAAAACTTTCCCATCGTACGCAAAACAGACTGGGACGATGTGTGGACCATACTGCGCGTCCAGAGTGGCAAGACGCGCGATCCTGGCCTCTTTCAGCTTCACCCGGGCGGCAGCCGAAATCGCTGGTAGCTTGCCTGGCATGTGAAAACTCCCATTGGCGCCGTATTCCGGTTTGACCGATTCTATCTTTAGTTCGTGGGTCTGCGTTCCTGGGTCTGCCTCGGGCCTCAGATCAATAAATCAGTTTCACCGAGAACTGGATCTGCCGTGAAGACCCCGCGGTCTTGCTGATGATGCCAAAGCCGCTGCCGCGCAGGATGTTGGACGGCAGCCCGAAATTCACCAGGTTGAAGACGTTGAAAAACTCGGCGCGGAATTCCACCGTGCCCAGTTCCGCGTTTCCGCGGCGCCCGAACGGAGTGTCCTTGATCAGGGCGATGTCAAAATCTTTGAAACCCGGTCCCCGAAACGTATTCCGTCCAAGCGTGCCGAAGCGGCCGTGATTGGGCCCGGTCCCACCGGGAACGTTGATTGGAATCGAGAAGAACGATGTGTTATTCGCGCCCCGTCCGAAATAATCTTCACGCACCGTCCCGCTCGTTGAAAAATGCGGTTGCTCCACCAGATCGGGACGGTCGGTTCCGCCCGCGCCCACCCCGGTTTGCTGCACACCGGAGTAGACGCTAAACGGCGCTCCGCTGGTCAAGGTCGTGATATTCAGGAACTGCCAGCCCCGGGTGAGGGTTTTACCGAGGGGACGAAGAAACCTTACCCGGTCCAGCGGCAGTATCTGGATCAGGCTCAGGGTAAAGGAGTGGGTCGCATCGAAAGTCGAAGGGCCCTTTTCTGCGTCGGGATTCCAGGGATCCTGGGGCAGCGTTTGCAGCACCACTCCAGCACTTCCGAAGAGCCCGCCGAGTACTGAACTGGTGTCATCGAGAGATTTGGAATAAGTGTAGCTGGCCTGCAGGCCCAAGCCCGCCCGCGCGGAATTCTTGCTGACGCCCGCTTGCAGGGCGTGATAACTGGAATGCGATCGGCTCGTCATCACGCTTTCCGGCCCAAAGCCTCCGATCGCCTGACCCGTGGAG
>JBGQIG010000151.1:0-7194 GCA_041498365.1 Terriglobia bacterium
ATCAGGGTCACCATGGTCAGTCCCAGCCAGTACGCGGAGAAGTTGCCGGCCACGAATCCGGAGAGGATACCGAGCGACGCCCCGCCTTCCTGAGCCGAGGTTACGACTTCCTTGACATGCCGCGATTCGGTTGAAGTGAACACCTTTACCAGTTCAGGGATGACGGCGCCAGCCAGCGTGCCGCAGGAGATGATCGACGCCAGTTTCCACCAGAGCGTGGTGTCTCCCCCGAGGTCCGGAACGATGATCGACGAGATGACGTAGGTGATGGCGATGGAGACCAGCGAAGTAATCCAAACCAGCGAGGTCAGGGGCGCCTCGAAATTCATTTCGTCGACCTTGCCATACCTTGCCTTGGCGATGGCGCCGTTGATGAAGTAGGCGGCGGCGCTCGACACCAGCATCGCGATGCGCATCACAAAAATCCACACCAGCAACTGCACCTGCACGGTTGGCTCCTTGACCGCGAGCAGGATGAATGTAATCAGGGCCACGCCGGTGACCCCATAGGTTTCGAATCCGTCGGCGGAGGGGCCGACCGAATCGCCCGCGTTGTCACCCGTGCAGTCAGCGATCACGCCGGGGTTGCGGGCGTCGTCTTCCTTGATCTTGAAGACGATCTTCATCAGGTCGGACCCGATGTCGGCGATCTTGGTGAAGATGCCGCCGGCGATCCGTAGCGCGGCCGCGCCCAACGACTCGCCTATGGCAAAGCCGATGAAGCAAGGTCCGGCATAGTCGGCGGGAACAAAGAGCAGAATAAAGAGCATGATCAGCAGCTCGACACTGATTAGCATCATCCCAATGCTCATGCCCGCCTGCAGGGGAATGTTGTAGATCGGATAAGGCTTTCCCGCCAGACCGGCAAAAGCAGTGCGCGAGTTGGCAAAGGTGTTGACCCGAATCCCGAACCACGCCACGCCGTAACTGCCCGCGATCCCTACCAGGCTGAAAAGCAGAATGATGGGCAGGGTAACGGCGATCGGCTTGTCCGGCACAGGTGACAGCACACCGAAATAAAGTACGATCACCACCGCAATGAAGAGCCACAGGATAAGGAGGAATTTTCCCTGCGTGATCAGGTAGGTCTTGCAGGTTTCATAGATCAGTTCGGAGATCTCGCGCATGGCGCGGTGCACCGGCATGTTCTTCAGGCGAGTGTAGATGACCAGCCCGAAGCCGAGACCAAAGATACAAAACAGAATTCCCACCATCAGCAGGCGATGGCCGTCAATTCCAAGGAACAATACCTGGGAGAGGTCAGGAAGCTTCAGGCTGGCTTCGCCGCCCACTTCGTGAGCCGGTTGGGCCAAGGCAGAAATCGAACCGACGCTCAGGACGGTGATGGTGGCTGCCACCGTCTGGATTGATCTTTGGGCGAATCGGCATCCTTCGGACACAGCTTTCGCCAGCCAGGTACGCATAGGAATTCCTCCGGTATGAAGACTATTTCGGGACCACCACGTGTTTAGGCACTGCCACCCGGCGAACAGCACCAACCGAACGCTCTGATTTAAGAGCGCCGGGAAGCGCATTGCCGGAGTTCCGAACACGCTTCCACTACACGGCTTGACCAGGAGTGTTGAGCTTGGCCGCGTCGGATGTTCTGTACCGCAGAGACCGCCGGTTGGACGCTGAGCTTGCTGCCGGAGGCCCGATACAAAACCAGTTTTTATAACATGTTAGCGGGGGTTGGTCAAACTCCGTCTAGGGCAGGATTTCGGCTCGTCCTCACGACATTCCGCTCTGCCGCGTAGCGGCAGCTTCCGCCGCTCCGCGGCTCACTATCTGATGGCTTCTTCATTCCTCCCCCCACTATGCCCAGAACGTGCGGTCTAGCGTCCGGTACTGGATGGCTTCGGCGATGTGTTTGGGTTCGACGGCTGGGGCACTTTCGAGGTCGGCAACTGTGCGGGCTACTTTAAGGATTCGGTCGTGGGCTCGGGCAGTCATGCCGTGCTGGGTCATGGCACGCTCCAGAAGGCGTTCACAGTCGGCGGACAGCTCGCAGGAAGCGCGGATATGCCGCGGGGCCATCTGGGCATTGCAGTAGAGCCGCGAGCGCGACGACGAGAACCTTTGCAGCTGGATTTCACGGGCGCGCATGACCCGTTCCCGAATTTTGGCGGAGCTTTCCGGTTCGCTTCCAGCTCTCAGTTCCTTGTAGTTCACCGCCGGCACATCAATATGGATATCGATGCGGTCGAGCAGTGGCCCGGAGATCTTGCCCATATAGCGTTGAATCATGGGCTGAGTGCAATGGCACTCGCGGGAGCGGTCGTTGAAGTAGCCGCAGGGACAGGGATTCATGGCGGCGGCTAGCATGAAGCGGGCGGGAAAGGTCAAAGACATGGAGGCGCGTGCGATGCAGACGGTGCCATCCTCCAAAGGCTGCCGCATCACTTCCAGCACGTTGCGGGGGAATTCAGGGAGTTCATCAAGAAACAGCACACCGTTGTGGGCCAGCGAGACCTCGCCCGGGCGCGGCACGGCACCGCCTCCAATTAGTCCCGCGTCGGAAATAGTGTGATGCGGGGAGCGGAAGGGGCGAACCCCGACCAGGCCGGCGCCTGCGTCCAGCACGCCAGCGACGCTGTGAATCTTGGTGGTTTCCAGGGCCTCTTCAAAGCTAAAGGGAGTCAGTATGGTCGGCATGCGCTTGGCCAGCATGGTCTTGCCTGAACCGGGCGGGCCGATCATCAGAATGTTGTGGCCGCCGGCGCAGGCCACTTCCAGGGCGCGTTTGGCGGTGTGCTGGCCGCGCACGTCCTTGAAGTCGACCGCATAGTGCTGTGATTCGCTCAGCAGGGTTTCGCTGTCTACCTTCAGCGGCAGCACTCCGTTCCCGGTGTTCACGAAGCGGATAACATCGAGCAGCGATCGCACCGGATAAACTTCGACCCCGCCCACCATGGCCGCCTCGCGGGCGTTCAGTTCGGGCACGATCAGGCGGGAGATCTTTTTGCCACGCGCCTCGATGGCGATGGGTAAGGCGCCGCGCACACCCCGAATGCCGCCATCGAGCGAGAGTTCTCCCACAAACAGGCAATCAGGGACCTCCTTCTTATTCAGGCCTCCGTAGGCGCCCAGAATTCCCAGGGCCATGGGCAGGTCGAAGCCTGAACCTTCTTTGCGGATGTCGGCAGGGGCGAGATTGATGGTGATGTGGGTGGAGGGAATGTCGTAACCGCAGTTCTTCAGGGCGGCACGCACCCGGTCGCGGCTTTCGCGTACCGCCGCGTCGGGTAGTCCTACAGTATGAAAGTGATCTTCAGGGGTCCTGATGCCGGAGACGTCGACCTCAACCTCAATGATGCTGGCATCAATGCCATACACCGCTGCGCTCAAGGTTTTATAGAGCATGAGGTTGTGTGCTCCCAGTCCGTCCAAAGCCATCGTGGACCCCTGAAGATCTGGCCGCTGACAGCACACTTGACATTCACAATACGAGCCCGGAAGTGAGCGAGCGGTGACGGCGGTCACAGATGCGGGTGACAGATGAACACGGTAACCCGGGAATCCTCTGAGGGTTGAACCCGAGAACCAAGGTGCCCAACACGCTTTCCGTTGTCGGGACCCTGCTCCTGAACTACGATTGAACTAACATCCACCAGAAAACTCGGGAGTCCTAACGGACCAGCATTAAACCGGCACGGGCCATTTATGGCGGAAGAAGAGGATCAACCCGAACGACCGGCCCGCGTTCCGGGCCATCTGGAAAAGGAAGAAGCCCGCCTTTGGCGGCTTGCTCTCGGGTTTCTGATCCTGCTGGCTACAGGCTTGGCTGCGCTGTCTTGGGAACGGCTGCAGGACCTTCCTTACCATCTCGGCGCCATTTCCATCGGACTCCTGGCCCTGGCGGTCCTCTTCGCAGCCTATGTTTATGGACGGCGCCGCGAAGTCTCGGAACTCAAGCACCTGCTTCACGACCTGCACGACCGCACCGGGGTCACGCCTTCCGAAGACCAACTGGACCAACTGAGCCAGGTGATCCAGCGTTCCCAGCGAAGCTTCAAGGAGCTCATCGACTCGTTCGACGACGTGGCGTTCGCCAGCTCGCTGGATGGCACCCTGAGGACAGTGAATCGCCGCGTCACCCAGTTGCTGGGACTCTCGTACACCGACGTCGTGGGCCACAAGATGGACGAGTTTTTGGAGGCACCGCAACGAAGCGATGTCGAAACCGGCCTTCCTCGCTTTCTTGAAAGGCGGCGGTGGTCAGGATTGGTTCGCGTCCAGGTAAAAAATAGTGCCCGCGTGCTCTACTTCGACTGTGTGTTGAATGCCATCGTCAAGAGTGACGAGGTGGTGGGCGTGAGCGCTCTCGCCCGGGACGTCACCGAAGAGCGCGAGAAAGAACGTCGTTTCACCGAACTGTTTGAAACCTTGCAGGAAGGCGTGTATTTCAGCACCCCGGAGGGCAAGTTGCTGGACGCCAACCCTGCGCTGGTTCAAATGCTCGGATGCGGTAGCCGGGACGAGCTCTTGTCTCTCGATCCCAGCGCCCTCAACTTGGATCCGGGCCAGGGTCCGGTGCTGGGGCGGACTGCGGATGATCGGGGGAGCGAGCGCAGTCGTGAGCTCACGCTCCGGCGAAAGGATGGGACGACGGGCGTCTTTCTGGATACCTCGCGCGCGGTCTGGGACGGAGCCGGCAAGATCATCCGCTACCAGGGCACGCTGGTGGACGTTACCGAGCGGCGCAAGATGGAGAAGGCGCTGCGCCGGCAGGAAGAGTTCCAGCGTTACCTGCTGGAGAGTTTTCCCGACCTGATCCTGGTCATCGACCTTGAAGGCCGATACAGCTTTGTCAGTTCACGCATTCGCGACTTGCTCGGCCGCACCCCCCCGGACATGTTGGGAAAGAAGGTTGACGACGCCGAGCAGGAGCAATCGGCTGAGTTTCTAGCTCTCTACCACGACGTAAACACGGGCGCCAAGAAGTTCGGCTTCTGCGAGTTTGGAGCCCGTCACCGCGACGGAAGCTGGCGTACGATGCGGGCCAACGCCAGCCCGCTCTTCGACGCCGAAGGAAAGGCCAGCGGTGTGATCGTGTCGGTGCGCGATATTACGTTGGAAAGAAAGCTTGAGCAGCAGATTATTCAGAGCGAGCGGCTGGCGGCCATGGGGCAGATGATCGGCGGTTTCGCGCATGAACTCAACAATCCCCTGACCAGCATCATGGGCGTAGCCGAACTTCTGCAGGAAGGCGAGAAGGAAGAGACCACCCGCAAGCAACTGGTGATGTTGCAACAGCAGGCCCGGCGAGCGGCCGACATTGTGCAGAACCTGATGTACTTCTCTCGTCCCCCCGCCCCAGGAAGAGGTCCGATCAACCTGAGCGAACTGGTCCAGCGGACCCTGCATCTGCACGCCTACTCCTTGCGCAAAAATAATATTACAGTCGACTTTTTGCCGGAGATTTCTCTTCCCGCCGTGACCGGGGACTCGCATCAACTGATGCAGATTTTTCTGAACCTTATTCTGAACGCCGAACAGGCCATGCGAGAGGCGCGGGACCGTGGCACCCTGAGAATCCGACTGGAAAAGCGCAGCACCTCGGTTGCGGCCACGTTCCAGGACGACGGACCGGGCATCGCGGCCGAAGTACTGCCCAACATCTTCGACCCCTTCTACACGACCAAGCGGCCGGGGCGCGGCACGGGGCTCGGCCTCAGCATCTGCAAAGCGATCCTGCGCGAGCACGGAGGAGAAATCGAAGCCAGCTCCGGCCCGGGAGGCGGTGCTGTATTCACAGTAATTCTTCCCGTACCGGCACCGCAGTCACCCGCCGCCGTCTAGGGAATCTTAACTGCAGCTGGGTTTTCTTCGCGCACTTTGCGTACCCTTAGCGTCCTTTGCGGTTAAAAGCTTTTCAGGGCCAGCGCCCATTCACGTCGTTCTACCGTTCCACAGCCATTGCCACCGCATTCCCGCCACCTAAACACAGAGCCGCAATGCCACGATGAACGTCGCGCCGAGCCATCTCATAGATAAGGGTGACCAGCACGCGGGCCCCGCTGGCTCCGATGGGATGTCCAATTGCGACCGCCCCACCGTTCACGTTGACTTTGTTGGGATCGAGACCAAGCTCACGCATCACCGCGAGCGCCTGCACGGAAAACGCTTCGTTGAGCTCATACAAGTCAACGTCCTCATTCTTCCAGCCCGTCTTTTCCCAGATCTTGCGAACGGCATCCACGGGCGCCATCATGACCCATCTGGGATCGACGCCGCTGGTCGCCTGAGCGACGATGCGCACCATGGGCGGCGTACCCAGTTCCTTCGCGCGTATGGCGCTGGTGACCACGACCGCCGCGGAACCGTCGTTCACACCCGGGGCGTTCCCAGCGGTCACGGTGCCATCTTTTTTGAATGCGGGTTTCAATGAACGCAACACTTCAATGGTGGTGTCTTCGCGCGGCGACTCGTCCTTGTCGAAAATCATGGGGGCTTCGCCTTTTTTCTTTGGCGCCAATTCGACCGGTACGATCTGCGACTTGAATCGGCATTCTTTGATCGCGGCCAGTGCCTTGCGATGGGAGTTGAGCGCGAACTGGTCCTGTTCCTCGCGCGTGATGCCGTATTTCTCTGCCACGTTCTCGCCGGTGATGCCCATGTGGTAGTTGTTGTAAATGTCCCACAGTCCGTCGTTGACCATGGAGTCGACGATCTGCGCGTTGCCCAAACGATATCCCTTGCGCGCCTGCGGCAAGAGATAAGGAGCGTTGGTCATCGATTCCATTCCACCGGCAACGACAATGGAACTGTTTTCCGTCTGGATCGCCTGCGCCGCGAGTGCCACCGCTTTGAGTCCGGAACCGCAAACCTTGTTGACGGTCATGGCACCCACTTCCGGAGGCAGTCCACCGAAGATCGCAGCCTGGCGTGCGGGATTTTGTCCCAAACCGGCAGAGACCACGTTGCCCATAATGCATTCGTCAACCTGTTTGGGGTCGAGATTCGCACGCTTCACTGCCTCGCGCACTACGATGGCGCCCAGCTGCGTAGCGCTCAGGTCAGAGAGACTTCCCTGAAATTTTCCCACCGGTGTGCGACAACCGGAAATGATGACAACCTCGTCATAAGCCGCCATTTACATGCTCCTGCGATGATTTCCCATATCTAATTATAGATGCGCGCGGCGCGATAAAGACTGGAATTCGCGACCGCTACATCTTCAAGAGACGAGCA
>JBGQIG010000152.1:0-7176 GCA_041498365.1 Terriglobia bacterium
ACGGCGACGCCGCGGCCGCGCGTGATGTAGCCGACAATTTCGTCGCCAGGGATGGGATTGCAGCACTTGGCGCGGTAAACGAGCAGGTCATCGTAGCCCTTGACGATCAGCGGGGCTTCGCCGAAGCCCAGCATGCGCTTGACGGTCTTGACGAGCGTGGGCTTGGAATCGGCGGTGTCCGGCTCGTCCTCCTTGCCCGGTTCGCCGAGGATGCGTGCAAGGATCTGGCGCGCGGAGTATTTTCCGAAGCCGACAGCGGCATAAAGGTCTTCGATTTTGGAAAGGCCGTGGTCGGAAACAAATTTGAGCATGTCGGCTTCGGGAATTTTCTTCAGGCTGCGGCCGAAGTGACGCGCTTCGTTTTCGAGGAGCTTCTTCCCCATTTCCTGGGCTTCTTCGCGTTCCTGCTCGTTGATCCAGTGGCGGATTTTGCTCTTGGCGTGCGAAGACTTGACGAAGCTCAGCCAGTCGCGGCTGGGGTGGTGGCCCTTCTGCGTGAGAATTTCCACCACGTCGCCGCTGGTAATTTCATGGCGCAGCGAAACCATCTGCCCGTTTACTTTTGCGCCCACGCACTGGTGCCCCACTTCGGTGTGCACCAAATACGCAAAGTCCACGGGCGTGGCGCCGCGCACGAGCTCCAGCACGCGTCCTTTTGGCGTGAAGGCGTAGACCTCCACGGGCGCGAGGTCCACTTTCAGCGTGTTAAGAAATTCCCCGGGTTCCTGAAGCTCCTGCGACCATTCGATCAGTTGCCGCATCCACACGATGCGCTGGTCGTCATCCTCCGACCCCGGCTTGCCGCCCTTGTATTTCCAATGCGCGGCGACGCCTTCCTCCGCGATGCGGTGCATTTCCTGCGTGCGGATTTGCACCTCGAAGGACTGCCCGCCGTGCAATACCGTGGTGTGCAGCGACTGGTAGAGATTCGGCCGGGCCATGGCGATGTAATCCTTAAAGCGTCCGGGAACGGGCCGCCAGATGTGGTGGACCACGCCGAGCGCCGCGTAGCAACTGCGCTCCGAATCCGTGATAACGCGCACAGCGAGCAGGTCGTAGACCTGTTCGAGGCCAGTTTCCTGGCGCAGCATTTTGCGGTGCAGCGAATACAAACTCTTCACGCGCGCTTCGAGCTCGGCGGGAATGCCGCTCTCGACGAGCTTGCTCTGGATAGTGGCCTGGACTTCCTCAAGGAATTTTTTGTGGATCGGCGCTTTGTCGCTGACTTCCTTTTGCAGCGCCAGGAACCCTTCCGGTTCGAGATAGCGGAACGCCAGGTCCTCGAGCTCACCGCGCACGACACTCATTCCCAAACGGTGGGCAATGGGCGCATAGAGGTCCAGCGTCTCGCGCGAGATGCGCTCCTGCTTGTCCGGTTCGAGATATTCCAGCGTGCGCATGTTGTGAAGCCGGTCGGCCAGCTTCACCAGGACGACGCGAACGTCGTTCACCATGGCCAGCAGCATCTTGCGGACGTTTTCCGCCTGGCGCGTTTCCGGCGCCATCATGTTCAAGCGGCCGATTTTCGTGACGCCTTCGACGAGATGGGCTACGTCCGCGCCAAAGCGTTCTTCGATGCGGGAGAGGGGATACTCGGTGTCTTCGATGGCGTCGTGGAGCAGCGCCGCGGTCAGCGTGGTGGCATCGAGGCGCATGTCCGCCAGGATGTGCGCGACTTCGAGCAAGTGCGACAAGTAGGGATCGCCGGAACTGCGCACCTGGTCGCGATGGCGCTCGGCGGCAATCTCGTAGGCCCGCCGCACCATCCAGGGATCTTCCGAGGGGCGGTTGATGCGCAGCTTTTCGAGCAGTTCTTCCAGGCGCGCGTCGAGCTGCCGCTCGGAGCGGTCACGGTTGAAGCGCAATGGCAAATTGCTCGGTGACGGCATGTCTTAGTTTACGCCCGGAAGGGCGTCCCCAGTGAGAAGCTGATGATCCGTAACTGGTGAATCGTGATTAGTGACTGGTGGAAGAGACGGAGTCGAAACGTCTGAACGTCGAGCCAAAAAGAGAAGAGACAGTTGGTTAACAATAACACCCCCCCCACCCCCTACGTTTTTCATAAGTGTTGATTCTAAAGAAGGTTAAAGTTGTTTGTTTTGTTATACTTTTACAAGTGTTGATTCTAAAAGACTTAGTGGGTAGTGGAAAATGGAAGAATGAAAATGGAATACGGGGAGGAAGCGGCAGGGACTGAGCATCCTGGGCGGAAAGATGGGGATGGAGTCGAGGATTCACAACAAATGATAGCATGAGAATGTTACTCTGTCAAGCAATATAATAGAGTAGTACTGATTCGAATAAGGATTGCGACTTAAGAGGAAGAAAAAGAAGGGATTAACACAGCGAAACAATCGGGAAGGGAAAAGAAAGACCCACCCTTGCAAAACACGCAAGGATGGGCCACCCAAAGTCGTTCTAGCGCGTCAGGGGTGTGCCACCCGCCCGCCGGGCGACGGATTATAATACTTTTCAATTGAACGTTGTCGCTTAAGAAGCATCGTACACTTACTCCCCTTGATACGTGAGGCGTCTGAACGGACACTTGGGGTACCCACCCAAGAGGACGTGCCCTGGGTATTCTCGGCTATCGGAAACAGCGCAAAGACCTCCGGTCCGCTGTGCAGATCATACGAAATCACGGGACACCTGTTAGCGGACCGTACCGAAGACGAAACGGCACGCTTGTCTTCAGCGTCGCGGATTGTGTGGTAACCGAAGATGAGCTGCTGCGCTTACCGCGCAATAGGAGACTCGAAGCGAACAACGTTCAGGAGCTCCTCGCCGAAATTGGAAAGCGGCCAACATGAGAACGGGGAAGTATCTCGTCGTCTGTTTGTCGATCGTATTCCTTCTGGCGGGGGCATACGTTTTACAGGAGTCCATGCACAATTCTGGACACTTTGCGGAGGAAGGCATTCTGGTCGGTGCGCTGCTGTCCGCCCTTGCGCTCGTGGCGATGTCTTGGTCTATCAAGCTGCACCTGGGTATGAAAGCGCTGGAGAGGCACATGCGAGGGCGCTGAGAAATCAGGCTCCGCATTGAGTGAGTACTCTTGGACGGTGCGGCGCTGCGCATGTCTCTGCTTTGTTGAACCCACGGGCGCAAGTCTGGAAACGAAAAGTCAAAAGCCCCAGGTGCAAAACCGGCACCCGGGGCACCCGGCCAGTCGGGCCTTAGAATTTGACTCCATTGTGAACTTCGCAGCGATGCCATTTATCCGCTGGAGGCGAGAACGGCGGAAATTTCCTTTCACTCCCCTTGTTACCAAGATAATTTGGCACTGGAGATTCCAACCATTCGCAAACTTCACTCTGGTGCTTTCCGGCGTCATCTTGAAACCGCGTTAGGCCAACAAAAAGCAAAACCCTATCGCCTGCATCGATTTGCCTTACGGACTCTTCTGAATAGTTTGGTAGTCGCTGATCGGTTATTCCTGATTGACCCGGTTCAATCAGTATCAAGGGCTTAGGCGGTTGAGAGCGCACCTGCTCAAGGAAAAGTCTGAACCACTGTTCCTGAATTTTTTTGGAAAAATCCTTCTGGGAGACAGCTCCAGTCATAAGAGTAGCGGGGCAAATCACATCTAGGGCCGATGTGTTACCGTAATTCTTGCAGACTGCCGTTACTTGCATTTCTCCGGGCGGCAAGAATTGGATGCCTGGCGCTTCCATTCCAAGGTATGCACGCGGGTTGGATTTTGACAAGACAACTTGTGGCAAGGCTTTGAGAGTTGGCAGTTGCTCTGTATTCTTTTCAATGGCGTCCAGTTGGTGCTGTTGCTTTTCAGAGGCCACATCCAATCTCTTGCCTTGGGTGTACGTCGCCACGACTCCGATTACACCAAAAATAACAAAGGCACCGATAGCTGTATATTCCTGCCGCGTTCCCTTTTTAGGGGGCCTGAGCGCCATAACGACCCCCATAATGGTCATCAAAATAGTGATGACTTGCTGCACGGTCGAAAGGGCAGCATTGGACATGGGCAGACCTCCACGCACTTAAGGTTTGGATCTTAAAGGGGAGTCTACTGGATTGCCTACTTTGCATCAAAGGCATAATCCCGCCTAAAGTCCTTTAGAATGCGCAGTTCCGAAAAAAGGTGGAAGGAGGGAGTAAGTTGTTTACCGGGAATCCGAAGAGGATTCCTCTCCTTAGGAGCATCGCGAGGAAGGATCTTTCTCCTCATCCGATGAAGGGCTCCGACCCGAGGTCCGGACGAGAAGATGCCCCGACCGGGTCGGGGCGCTACAAGAACCTTTGCGGCGGAAGCAGAGCGCAAGAGAGCGCCGGGCTGAAGCCCGGCGCCTACATGGCTAACGGAAGAAGATGCGGGCTAGCCGCGGAAATACAGATAGGCGCCGAGGATGCACGCGAGAACGAGGCCCGAGGCCGCCACTTCTCGCCAGTCCCAACTGGCGCGGGTGGCTGCTATGTCTTCCTTGGTCTTGGTCGCAAACGTGAGGTTTTGCAGGGTAGCGTAGTCCGGCTCCGCCGTCATGTAGCTGACGACGACCATGACGATGGCCGAAACGACCGTGATCAGGACGCTGAAGTACTGAAAATAGATATTGTTGACGATCCACAGGAACGAGCCATGCGGATAGCCGTGCTGAAGCCCGCTGAGGCCGAGCGTCACCGGCGTGTCCACGAGCATGCGGAAGATGCCCAGAACGAAGCCGACAATCATGGCCCAAAGCGCGCCCTGCTTGTTGAGCCGCTTGAAAGCCACGCCGAAAAAGAAGACCACAAAAATAGGCGGAGCCAGATAGCCCTGCACCGCCTGCAAGTAGCCGTAGAGACCCTGCGCGTTTTTGATGACCGGGATCCACGCCATGGCGATGAAGACCATCACGGTGGTGGCGATGCGCCCGGTGCGGACCAGCTGATGCTGGGTGGCCTCGGGCTTCCACTTCTGGTAGAGGTCTACGGTAAAGAGCGTCGAGCAGGCGTTGAATACGCCGGCCAGCGAGCCCATCAACGCGGAAAGCAGTCCGGCCACGACCAGGCCTCGGAGGCCCGGCGGCAGAAGGTATTGCACCAACATGGGGAACGCGCCTTGGGCCGTCGACGCAATGGCCTTGCCATCGGGGCCGATCATGGCAGCCAGCTCGGGAATCTTGCCGCTGCGAGCCAAGGCGAAGCAGACCAGGCCCGGGACGATGAATAAATAAACAGGAGCGAGTTTCAGAAACGACGCGAAGATGCTTCCGCGGCGGGCGACCTTCTCATTGGGGGCGCCGAGGGCTCGTTGAACGATGTATTGATCGGTGCACCAGTACCATAGCCCGATAATCGGGGCGCAGAACAGCATGCCCAGCCATGGGAAATAGTCGTTGAAGTACCAAGCTTCTTTGATGACGTGGCCGGCGGCATTCGTTTCGAGCACCGGAGCCCAGGTACCCTGCACGCCCGGGGGGATCAGCGGCTTCCAAAGATTGAACATGTCCGAGCCGCACCAATGGCGCAGCTCGCTCCAGCCGCCCAGTTTGTGCAGGCCGTAAAACGTCAACGAGGCCGAACCGAGGATCAGGACAAGGACCTGGACCGCATCGTTGTAAGCCACGGCGCGCATGCCGCCCAAAACCGTGTAGAGCCCGGTGAGCGCGATGACAAGGACGGAACCGATCCAGAAACTGTCAATTTCTACGCCGCCGATGTGCAAGCGCAATTCGGGCAGCAGAGTTCCAAAGACCACGCCGCCGGCGAAGATGCCCACGGCGATCTTCGAGACGATAAACGTGATGAGCGAGACGATGGAAAGAACGTAGCGCGATTTTGTGCTGAAGCGCCGCTCGAGAAATTCCGGCATGGTGAAAACCATGGAACGCATATAGAACGGCACAAAGACCCAGCCCAGGACCAGTAGACACCAGGCGTGCAATTCATAATGCGCCAAGGCCACGCCGCTCGTTGCGCCGGCGCCCGCCAGCCCGACCACATGCTCCGATCCAATGTTCGAGGCAAAGATGGAGGCGCCGATAATCCACCAGCTGAGGTTGCGCCCGGCGAGGAAGTAGTCCGCCGCCGAGTCCTTACCTCTCTTGACCACCCACCAGGCCACGCAGAGAAGAATGCTGAAGTAGACCCCGATCACCAGCCAGTCAATGCCGGTGATATGCGATCTTGCCGTGGCAAGAAAAAGCAGCGCCGCAAGGTTGGTCATGCGTAGATCCTTCCCAATGGACTTGAATCCGTATTCCCTTGCTGGCGTTCGAACGGGCGGCATTGTACATCGTGATGCGCCGGTTTTGGTTTTTTATCCCGCAGACTCCAGCGCTGGCGTAGCACGACACAAAATGCCAGGAGTTTGCCGGCTTGGACAGGTTGGGTCTTGGCGGGAAGGTGGTGTTGTGCCGAGAGGAATGAGAGGCGGCGAATGAATGCCAAAAAAAAGAGGGCGTCCCGCTGGGACGCCCTTGGAGATAAATCGATGGATTCGAGGCACGCTAAGGCTAGGGGTCAGGCCGGCGGTTGGGGCTGTTCGGCGCGTCTTTGCTTGATCTCCTTGACCTTGTCAATCAAGTCGTCGGCCTGCTTCTGCAGGCTGGCGCGCTCGTCGGCGGACTCCACCATATCGGCTTTGCGGCGATAGAGAAGGTTTAGATAAGCCATAGCGTCGTCGTAGTCGGGCCGGAGCTGAATGGCTTTCTGCAGGTCGGTGGTGCCTTCCTCGACCATCGCGCCGAACTTGGCAGTGTAGTCCGCACGGACAGAAGCGGGAAGCGGGTCGGTATCCTTGACCTGCTTCTTGATGTTGTTCCTGTTGTAGTCGGCGCGCAGCTCGGCATTGGCACGGAACGCCAACGTCCAGTCGATGACACCGATCCAGTAGTACGGTTCGGGATCATTGGGCCGCAGATCGATGTGCTTCTGATGGTAGCTTTTTGATTCCTCGAACTTTTTGGGGTCATACGGAGTGCCAGCCATCTGGAAAATGATGGAGCCGATACCATCGATGGCGCTGAGATTATTGGGATCAATTTGCAGAACTTCCTTGAACTCATTGATGGCCTGGGTGCCGAGGCGCACGTTCTGGTCCGAGGGCGCACCGGGAATGTACTGGCTGGCATAGGCAGTCGCCAGGTAAAGGCGGGCGTTCATCAGCCCGGGATCGAGGTCCTTGGCCTGCTTGAAGTCCTCAATGGCCGCGTCGTACAGGCCGTTTTTGAAAGC
>JBGQIG010000153.1:0-7139 GCA_041498365.1 Terriglobia bacterium
ATGCAGATCATGGGATTGAGCATGTAGTCCATCACCATGCTCCAGCCCGTGATGTAGCCGACCGCGGGATTGATCTCCTGGCCCACATAGGTGAAGGCCGAACCCGCGCTCGGATAAGCGCGCGCCATGCGCCCATAACTGAAAGCCGTGAACAGCATGGCGACCATCGCGATCAACAGCGTCGTCACTACGTGGCCATGGCCGCGGTCGCTGAGCACCCCGAAGACGGACATCGGGGCCACCGGCTGGATCACGATGATGCCGTAAAGAATCAGATCCCAAAGCGTGAGTGATCTGCGAAGGCGTGGACCGGAGGAGGTTGTAGTGCCGGTAGGAGTGGTTGCCATGCTCGCGTATTGGATTATGCCGCGTAAGCCGCTGTCAACTATTAAAACGATTCGGTAGTGGGTCAGTCTGATTTCCACAGGGTATCGCGCCTGGGCTGAATCCGTGGCATCATGAATACATGCCAGAAAATCTACGGCGCATCTGGCGAGAATGAAACCCGCTACTCTCCGGCAAAGTGCATCGGCTGTGATATGAAAGTCGTGAGCGGCAATCCAGACCCGAAGCACGTAAGCACAAGTTTTGTGGAGCGGCAGAACCTCAGCATGAGAATGAGCATTCGCCGTTTCACTCGTCTGACAAACGCGTTTTCCAAGAAAGTAGAAAACCATGCCGCTGCCGTCGCGATTTGGTTTATGTACTACAACTTTTGCCGCGTACATTCCACGTTGCGCGTGACGCCCGCGATGGAAGCTGGAATTAGCGATCATGTTTGGACTCTGGAAGAAATGTGCGCTCTATTGCCTGAGATGGCATCCGCCACGAAGCGCATTGACAAGGGGCTTATCCTAAAGGCGCTCGCTAATGCGTAGCTTCTCGCGGAATCCATGTCCAGAATGCAGGGGCGAGAAAAAGTGCCCTGAATGTTTTGGGACCGGCGCGAACGTTCATCTCAATCAGGACGATCCCAAATGCAGGAATTGCTCGGGAACAGGAGTTTGTCCTACTTGTAACGGAACAGGTCGTCGAAGGCTATTCGACCTGTGGAAATCAGACTGACCCACTACCAACGATTCGGTACCGATGGTTGTCTCACCCTGCGCACAGACGGTTCATTCGCTGGCGAATGAACTGGCGGAGTCGAAGGATTACTGCTGACTAAAACGACTCTCGCATCAAGGTTTGCTGCAACCACAGTGTTCAGCCCGGGAAGGGTCGAGCAGGGCTTCAGCCCCGCATTACAAGCGCAATTTTGAAAGCGGCTTCAGCCGCTGAGGTTCTCCACACGTACCTCAGGGCTAAAGCCCAAATCTTTATTGTCCGTTTATGCAGGCCTGAAGGCCTGCTCCACCCGGCTGAACTCTTCATTGCGAATAATCGAATCGGTATCCCTTGGGCTCGTTCCCGGACATGTGGCGCGTGTTGTAATTCAAGAAATAACCAACGTGGGCATCATCCAACGGGAACGATTTTCCCTTGGGATATGGATACGTGCCCATGGTGCGGAAGGGCATCGGATGCACGGTATTGGCCTCGGCAGCGTAGAAATCCATGTCTTTTTCGTAGCCATTCACCAGGAAGAAGTAATCCCGTACCCAGCCCTTGGGCAGCGCGGGCAGTTTCGCCGGATCGAAGTCCAGAGCCACTTCATCACCCGACCCGAACACTGCAAGATGATCATCGTATCCAGTGAGCAGCGAACGCACGTCGCCATAGCGCGTGTAAGCACCCGCAGGTCGCGTGTAGGGGCCGGTGGGACTGGTCTTCTCGTACACATACAGCACGTTACCCGGCGGTTGTTTTTCGATTTTCAGCGGAAAGCCACGGAAGCCCAGGTCGGCGCGCGCCAGCGGAACCGGCGTCAGGCGGGCACTCTGGTTCTGATCGGCCCTATTCACCAAAATGTTGTCCCAGTAAATCTGCAGGTTGGTAGTGGCGCGGATGCGCTGCGTTCCCTGCGGCAGCTTGTCGCTAAGATCGGCGGTCATGGTGCGTGGCCCGCCCGCGGGAAAGCCCATGTCGTCAATTACACGGACCCATTTCCCACTGGCGTCCTGCGCTTCCACGTAAGGTGCCACCGGCTCCAGCCCTGTTTGGTACGCAGCAAACATGCTGGTCGCGCTGAAGTACTCAATCTCGCCGTGCATCAGCAGCCATAGCGGACCACCCCGATAGGGCGCGCCGAGATCGAGTTCCAGACTGTGCGTCTTGGTGAAACCCTGGAATTGCAGGACATCAAAATCGCCAACGTAGCGATGCGCCAGCAAGTCCGGCAACAGATCGTGACCATGCTCGTCCCACGCTCCCGCCGGCGGACGCGCATCGCGACTGTAGACAACCTTGAACCGCGGATACGGCGGAGTGCTGGCAAAGTATTCGTTGGGAAATACGTCGACGGCAGCAGGATGGTCCACCGCCAGGAGCTTTACCTGGTCAAGGTAGACAGCTTCCTCCAGCGGCTCCATGAATCTGAAACTGAGCTTGCCGTCTTTCTCACGCACCGAGTTGCGGGCCACTTTGATGTATTCCGTGGGTCGCGGAATGTCGCGCTGGCCGGGCCCGATCCAATGGCCTACCACACCCGCGCCCAGCATGTCTCCCACCAGTTCGTAGTGAGTGCCGTTCCAGACAAAGAGAGTCGGACAGGAACTTCCGCGACGGTCCATCTCCAGAAAACTGTGGTCTTTCATTCCGGCAATCTGGATTTCATCCTGTATGACCCCCGAAGGCCACAGCATGCGCACCACGTCAGCTTCTTTGGCTTGCCCCAGGCCGACGACGAAGTCGGTTGAATTCTGCCCCAGGTAACCGGACGAACCCGCAATCTCGAACTTCTGGCGATTCCCCCCGGCGAAGACTTCGATTTTGGTGCCAATCGCGCTCTTGTTATCGGACAGGCCTTTGAACGAAAGCCGCAGCCAGTTGCTTTTGTTTCCACCTTCGTTGCGCAGCAATACGGCCGGGCCGTGATTCTGGGTGATAAGTAGATCCGTGGCGCCGTCGCCGTCGTAGTCGCCGGTGATAACGGCCCGCGGAGCCTTAAGTCGAATTTTGTCGAGACCGACGTCGGTGGTGACGTCTTTAAAACCATCCGGCCCGAGATTGCGGAAGAGCCGGACTTCGCCTTTGCCATCGGCAGTTTCGCCTACTGCCACCAGATCGATCCAGCCGTCGTTGTCGTAGTCGAAGGCTGCGACGCCAAAGGCGCGAGCCCAGTTGGTGGCCGGCAGAGTCACACGCTCGAACTTTTTTCCTTTGTCATTTCGCCAGAGCGTCAACCCGGGTGCTGCGGAATAGGTGAAGGCTACGTCCATCCAGCCGTCATGGTTGAAATCGAGAACGGAAATAGCCAAACTTAGACCTGGAACCGGTGCCTCCATCGGCACACCTGCCCGAAATTTTCCCTCACGCGGATTCTCAAGAAACCCTGGGCCCTTGAGGTCCGTAATCACTAGATCGACGGCGCGGTCGTTGTTGAAGTCCGTCCCAATCGCGCTCACGCTGGGATCGAGATAAATCTCAAGATCCTGCGTGACGTCCGTGAATGTGCCGTTGCCGTTGTTACGCCACATCAAGTTACCGGGAAAGAACAGGCCACTTGGCAACTCGATGTTCTTTCCTGCAACCGGCGCGGGCGCATTTTTGAGAGTGCTGGTAGCGTAAAGATCCAGATCGCCATCGTGGTCGTAGTCGATGAACGTCAAGCCCAGATTAGGGCCGTCACTCTTGATTCCCGCCGCGTCCGTAACATCCTTGAAAGTTCCGTTCTTTTCGTTGTGCAAAAGGAGCACGCGGCCATTGAGGCTCACTGCCAGGTCAGCCGCGCCGTCGTTGTCGTAGTCGCCGGCTGTGCATCCAATGGCGTGGATCGTCGCATCGAGGCCGGCCTTCTTGGTCACATCTTCAAACTTGCCGTTCCCCGCATTTTGATACAGCGCCATCCCGCCTAGCGGACCGTTGTCGGGTAGAAAAATGTCAGGCTTACCATCGCCGTCATAATCGACAAAACATGCGCCAGGCCCGAGGTAAGAGGCCAGATCACCGGCCGGAGCGGATGATGGCTTCGATACCAGGCCGGCTGTATCCGTCACCGGCACAAACCGAACGGAAATCTGCGGCAGTGCCTTCTCCAGCGCCGACGCAGATTCTTCCACAGTCGAGTACTTTCCCTGATCTCCGTAGGCCAGCCCGATCGGCGAGCCTAGCTTGTTTTGCGTGATGTGCTGAAAGCGTACCAGGTGTTCGCGGGCCTGGGCCGCATCGCCGGACTGCTGGTAGGCCCGCGCAATGCCGAACTCGGCGGAAGCATGCAACGGGTTCAGCTTGAGGGCATGCTGGAAAGCACCGATGGCCTGCGGATATTGCTTGAGCTGCGCGGATGCGGCCCCCAGAAAATACCAGCTATCGGAGTCGTTCGGGTCAATTTCAGTAACGTGACGAAAGGCGTCCACCGACCCTTGAGGGTTGTCGGAATTCTTGTACAGCAATCCCAGGTTGAACCAGGCGTGGGGATCGTTGGGGTCTCGCTTGACCGCCTCCTCAAGCAGCGCCTTCGCCGGGTCGATGCGGGTCAGGTTGAGCAAGGCGATCCCCTGGTTCAACGCGGCGATTTGCAGTTTAGGATCGAGCGCGGCGGCCTCCTGAAAAGCCTTGAGGCCCTTCTCGAAAAGCTGCTGGTTCATGAAGGCCGCGCCCAGATTATTCCGGCGCGCCGCTTCGGCCGGATTGGCAGACGAACTTGCCGGCTGTTGGGTGTTCATGGCAAAGATGCCGACCCCGGCCATGATGACGGCGACAGCTATGGAAACTCGTCGAAGCATAAAGAATTTAACCACAGAGGACACAGAGGACACGGAGAAGCATCGGGTCCTTCGTGTCCCCTGTGTCCTCTGTGGTTCGTCTCATTTCCGTGACGCCCAGGGCTTGCCGTACGCCTGGTTCGTCGCCACGCCTTTGCCTTCCTCGACGGTGATTGTCTGCCCCGCATTGATGTTTGACAATTTGTCCACCTGGCCGCTGGGCCATTGTACTTCGACGGTATCCGCTTTAGTCGCACTGCCGAGGCCGAAGGTGGCCACCAGTTCGCTCTGCGAAAGATAACTGGAACCACTGCGCAGCATCTGCCATTGCCGGTCTTTGCCGGACGTAATCCGAACCACCGCGCCTATGCCATCACGATTGGATTTCGTTCCCTTCAGTTTTACCCGCAGGCTGTGGTTGCTCCCGCCCTCGTTGTGAAACAGGTAGACCCGACCGCCGTTCGTGGTCAGGAGCACGTCGAGCGCTCCATCATTATCAACATCGGCATAAGCCGCGCCCCGAGCCACCTTTGGACTGGCGAAAACTGCGCCCGCGGTCTGAGTGACTTCCTGGAACTTTCCCCCACTTAGGTTGCGGAACAGGTGCGGCGGCTCGGCGTAGGTTACGCGCTTCTGCACACGCTCAATCTCGTTCTCGATATGTCCGTCGGCCACGAGAATGTCAGGCCAGCCGTCGTTGTCGTAGTCGAAGAAAAAGCAGCCAAAGCCCAGCGTCACCAGGCTGGCGCGGCCCACCTCAGAGCGCGGCGCTTCGTCCACAAACAGCCCATTGCCCTCGTTGTGATAAAGCGAGAGCATCTGGTTGGCAAAATTCGTGATGATGATGCTGGCGTGGCCGGAGCGGTCGTAGTCGGCGGCATCCACGCCCATGCCGGCACGAGCCACGCCGTCTTCGCTGAAGGCAATTCCCGCCGACACTCCCTTCTCTTCGAACGTCCCGTCATGTTTGTTCAGATAGAGCTTGTTGGGCTGCGTGTCGTTGGCCAGCAGGATGTCGGGCCAGCCGTCATTGTCGTAATCGAGGAGCGCAACGCCCAGGCTCTTGGAGGTCGGATCATAGAACTTTGCCTTCTGCGTGGCGTCTTCGAACTTCCCATTGCCCAGGTTGTGCCAGAGTCGCGCCGACGATCCCTTGTAGGACTCCGGCGTGCAGTAAGATTTGCGGGTGCCGTCCAGCGTGCAGAAGAGATCGCCGGCCAGCGACCATTGCACATAGTTCACTACCACCAGATCGAGTTTGCCGTCGCGGTCGTAGTCCACCCAGGCCGCGCCGGTTGAAAATTCGTTCGGGCCCCATAAACCCGCGGCCTTGGTGACATCCGAAAATGTCCCGTTCCCGTTGTTGTGAAACAGATGGCTTTGCCCGAGGGCGGTAAGGAAAATATCGTCGTGGCCGTCGTTGTCGTAGTCGCCTGCCGCCACTCCCAGGCCAAACATGGAAACCGCCAGGCCCGCTTTGCGCGTCACATCGGTGAAGATTCCATCGTGATTGTTGCGGTAGAGCTTGAGCGTCGTGGGCGCACCCGCGCGGCCAGGCCAGTTCTCTCCATTCACCAGCAGGATGTCGGGCCACCCGTCATTGTCATAGTCAATGAAGGCACACCCCGGGCCCATGGTTTCCGGAAGATATTTTTTCCCGAAAGCACCATTGTTATGGACGAAGTGAATGCCGGCCTGAGCGGTGATGTCGCGAAACTGAATCTGCTGGGCCGGCGCAATGGAGGCCAGCAAAAGAATAGTCACGAGACATAGAGCAATCCCAGGGTGGAGCAGGGCTTTCAGTCCTGCATAAACGACTTTCAACCGAGAGAGGGCTTTAGTCCCTGAGGTACCTGCTCCACTCTTGCCAAACTTGCGCATTACCTGGAGGCCCCGGCGAATGCGGTAACTACTTTGTTGGGGCGAGCGGCCAATTTCTTTTGTGGGGCGTTCAATGGCACGGACAAATGCTCATGGATGTTTTGCCGCTCATTGTTGTCCTCGGGATTGAGCTGGCGGTAGGGCCCGGTGATAGCTTGCGCAGACTCATCCGCCTTGAAACGCAAATAACGCACCTGGTGCTCGTGAGCTCGCTTCTCGTCTCCCAGGCCGTTGTAACACAGCATCAGATTGTAGTGCGCCTGCAAGTCTTCGGGGTCGACCGAGAGGACGGACTCCAATACCTTTACCGCGTCGGGGTATTTGCGTTGCAGAAACAGAATGCGTCCCAGATCATTCAACGCCACCCGATCTCGCGGATACTGAACCAGCACCTTGCGCAGGTGTTCCGCCGCGCCGTCGTAGTTGCCATCGCTGCGCAGGACCCTGGCGTAG
>JBGQIG010000154.1:0-7127 GCA_041498365.1 Terriglobia bacterium
ATCGATTCTCCAAACGGGCGCTGATCTGCTCGGCCACGTCAGCATAGAGTTGCGCGAATGCCTCCAGATATCCTTCCGGATGGCCGGCCGGCAAACGGCTGGCGTGCGCGGCCACCGCTGTTGCACCCGGCCCCGCACGGTGGATAAGGCTGGGAGTCTTCCCCAGGGGAGCAAACCACACGTAGTTCGGATCTTCCTGCCGCCATTCGATGCCGGCTTTTTCTCCGAAGACACGCAGGCGAAGATTGTTCTGATTTCCGGTGGCGACCTGGCTCGCCCACAGCAGACCGCGCGCTCCTTCAGCAAAGCGCAACATGATTTGCACATTGTCATCTACGCGGCGGCCAGGCACGAAAGCAGAAAGGTCAGCGGCCAGTTCCTGGCAATTCAGGCCGGTAACAAAGCAGGCGAGATTGTAGGCATGGGTCCCGATGTCGCCCAGAGAACCCGCAGGACCGCTTTGCGCCGGATCCGTGCGCCAGGCGGCTTGCTTCTGTCCCGTTTTCTCCAGCGGCGTGGCCAACCAGTCTTGCGCGTATTCGACTTGCACTACGCGAATCGGGCCCAGTTCTCCGCCGGCGACCATTTCCCGAGCTTGTCGCACCATGGGGTAGCCGGTGTAGTTGTGGGTCACGGCGAAGAGCAGGCCGGTGCGGCGGACGGTCTGGGCGAGGTCCAGTGCGTCTTCGAGGGTGGTGGTGAGGGGCTTATCGCAAATCACGTGGATGCCGGCTTCGAGAAATGCTTTTGCCGGGGAGTAGTGCAGATGGTTTGGGGTCACGATAGCGACGGCATCGATGCGGTCCTTTCTACCCTCTTCCGCCGACGCCATTTCCGCAAAACTGCCGTAGGCACGCTCAGGGGCAATGTGAAGATCCACAGCGGCGGCCCGACCGCACTCAGGATTGGAAGACAACGCCGCCGCCAGTAGCTCGAAACGATCGTCAAGCCTGGCGGCCATGCGATGCACCGCGCCGATAAATCCGCCGGGACCGCCACCCACCATGCCCAGCCGCAGGCGGCGAGGGGCTTTTCCGCCGTGCTTCGTGTCTGCACTCACGAGTTCATCCTCCCTTTGAGGCCGGCGCAACTTAACTTGCAATCCCGGGGCTAGGGCACCGAGTGTTTGTCGAAACCAGATCTCAGATATCGGTTCTCAGTTCTCAGTTCTTGCTTGAGCTGAGAACCTAATCCAGGCCCATCATTCGGCGATTCGCTGCCTGATCGGCGCCGGAGCCGGCA
The DNA here is from genome assembly GCA_041498365.1 of Terriglobia bacterium. Classification (GTDB taxonomy): domain Bacteria; phylum Acidobacteriota; class Terriglobia; order Terriglobales; family Acidobacteriaceae; genus JAIQFF01. Next base: position 1,243 of record JBGQIG010000154.1, read on the forward strand.
AAGTCATCGAACGATTGATTGGCCGCCTGAATAATATGATGGGCGATGAACGGTGCGCCCTCAGCCGCTCCCTGGTCGCTACTCTTTATACAGCATTCCCACTCCATGACAGCCCAGCCTTCGAACCCGTATTGTGTAAGTCTGGAGAAAATTCCGCTGAAATCAACCTGCCCATCGCCGAGTGAGCGGAACCGCCCTGCCCGTTTGATCCACGGTTGATATCCACCGTAGACGCCTTGCCGTCCTGAAGGATGAAATTCCGCATCCTTTACATGGAACATCTTGATGCGGTTGTAATAAAGATCGATGAACTGCAGATAGTCGAGCTGCTGCAGCACGAAATGGCTGGGATCAAACAACAGGTTGCACCGCGAATGCTGCTGGACCCGTTCCAGGAACATCTCGAAGGTAGCGCCGTCGTGCAGGTCTTCGCCGGGGTGGATTTCGAAACACAAGTCCACGCCGGCTTCGTCAAACGCATTCAGGATGGGCAGCCAGCGCGCCGACAATTCTTCGAACGCGGTCTCGATGAGTCCGGCAGGCCTTTGCGGCCACGGGTACACATAGGGCCAGGCCAGCGCTCCGGAAAAAGTTGCATGTGCCCTTAATCCCAGGTTAGCGGACGCCTTGGCAGCGAGCATTAATTGTTCCACGGCCCACGACTGCCGCGCTTGGCGGTTTCCCCGCAGTTGCTCCGGGGCGAATCCATCGAACACCAGGTCGTAAGCGGGATGCACGGCCACCAGTTGGCCTTGCAGATGAGTGGAGAGTTCCGTGAGCTGCAGACCGTGCGTCGCCAAAGTACCGAGCACTTCGTCACAATAAGTCTTGCTCTCTGCGGCACGCTTCAGCTCAAACAGGCGGCCGTCCCAGGACGGCATTTGCACGCCCTTGTAGCCCAGACTACCCGCCCAATGCGCAATGTTCTGCAGACTGTTAAAGGGAGCCGCGTCACCCGCGAACTGGGCCAGGAATATGGCCGGGCCCTTGATGGTTTTCATCTTCATTTGCAGAATTTCACCAGGAATATTCGCCCGTTAATTTACACCAACCTGAAGATATCTGGTCAATTTTGACCAGTCCAAAAGAAGGATGGCGCTGGATAATAATGGAAGATGGCGAATTCTCAGCATACCAGTCCGACCAATCGGGTCCTGATGAAGGTCGATAGTTACGGTAACCAGGGATTTGGCGATACCACCGCTCGTACTCAGCTTGCCTCGCTGGGTTCGGCGGCGGTCTCCACGCTGGTTGCCAGAATGCCCGGGAGTTGATCCATGGAACCTTCTCTTCGCCGATCTCTCCATCGCTCTCGCATGCGGTTCGCCACAGTGGTTCAGTGGATCGGGAATCGGTTCGGAAGGCTAAGGCCACGGATCGAGGACTTGAAATCCCTGACCATGTGTCCCTCCTGCGGGCTGATCACTTCAAAGTACAAAACGTTCTGCCTGGAGTGCGGGAAGTCGCTAAAGACGGTTTAGCGAGCGTTCCGCTGACGAGGCAGCGTCTCCGCCAGACACAGGCTACGCGTTAGTTCCTGAGTGCGCCGATTTCAAAGCGCACCACGGCCCCCCAGTTTGGCTGGCAGGGATGTCCGGGCAGGGAGATGTAACACCGCAGCGTGCTTATTCATCGCGGTTGCCGCCTGGGTGCGGCGATTGCCAACCGTGCTGTTGAAATCCAGTGTGCTGACGCTATGCTCGCACAAAGCACACTTGAATGTGGTGCCACCGTTCATCGGTTTGGTTGTGTAATATCGCACCTCTCCATTGTAGTCCTTCCGTGCGGCGCTACTTGTGGGCAATGGGTGTGCAACCTTAGGGTAAGAATCGCTATCAGTGGCCACGTTCGAGGAGGCGCTCAATCGTGCAGAACTATATTAAGCAGTGAACTGTGGACCTGTAATCCCCCGCCTTCGCCGCCGGAATAGTGGATGAAGCCCAATTTCCTGAACCGGTTCATGAAGAAGCTTACTCGAGAACGAGTGGTGCCGACCATTTCGGCCAGAGTTTCCTGACTTATCTTGGGAACCACGGGCTGGGGCACACCTTCCTTGCCAAAATGAGCAAGCAGCAGAAGGATTCGGGCAAGGCGCCTTTCGCTGGAGTTGAACAACTGATCGACCAGGTCCTCCTGGTAGCGAATATTCCGTGCCAGCAAATACGCCACGAACATGTCGGAAAAGCTGTGCTCGCGATGAAGTGCCTCCATCATCGCCTTGCTTTCGATTCGCATCAGCTTGCAAGGGGTCATGGCGGCCGCCGATCCCATACGCAGGTTCTGGCCCGCCAGCGCGCCTTCGCCAAAGAAATTCCCTTCACCCAGTATGCCGATGGTCGCTTCTTTGCCGGCCTGGGATACGACGGTTAGCCGTACCTTGCCCTGCTGGATATAGAAGACGGCATCCGCTACATCGCCTTGTGCAAATATAATTTGGTTTTTCCGAACCGCGACGGTCTTTCTGCCGGCCCCAATGGTCGCGAGGAAAGTGCCGGGGTCGAACTCGCGGTTTTTCTTAACCGCCACCGTAGGTTTCATGCTAGGCAATGTTAGCGCAACGAAGGGGTCGCTTGCATCACTCATGACGCCGTCGTACAGGCGCCATTCCCGAAAACGAATTTTATCAATCTGGTTTTGGTCCGCAGAATGCAGTGACTCGTCTAGTAGGTGGCACGTCCGCCGCTCAAATCAAATACTGCCCCCGTGGTGAATGAATTTTCTTCGGAGACCATCCATGCCACCATCGACGCGATCTCCTTGACCTCTAGGAAGCGCCCGCGCGGAATCTTGGACAACATGTAATCCACATGCTCCTGCGACATCTGATCAAAGATTCGCGTGCGCGCGGCTGCCGGCGTAATGCAGTTGACCGCAATGTTATGGTCAGCCACCTCTTTCCCTAATGACTTGGTAAAGGCGATCACGCCAGCTTTTGCCGCGCTGTAGGCCGAGGCGTTCGGATTTCCTTCCTTACCCGCAACCGACGACACGTTTACGATCCGGCCATATTTCTGCTGCAGCATGAAAGGTACGACCGCCCGGCAGCACAAAAATACTCCAACTAAATCCACCTCGATAACCTGTCTCCAAACATCCACGGGGTATTCCCAAGTCTTCAGGGTTGGGCCGGAAATTCCCGCGTTGGCAACCAGAATATCTATCTTCCCGAACTTCTCCACCGTGGCCGCGGCGGCGCTGCGAACACTCTCGGCATCGGTCACATCCGCCGTCACGGCATCGACCGTGCCGCTGCCGCCAAGCTCTATCACCGCAGACGTGAGCACTGCGCTGTCCCGGTCCCAAAGGGTGACCGAGGCGCTTGAGGATAACAATCGCTCCGCCACCGCGAACCCAATGCCCTGCGCTCCCCCGGTGACGATGGCATGGCGATTCTGCAGATCGATCTTGTTCATTCCCTGATCTCGATGATGGGTCAGTCGTACTAGGGAGTACTCATCCGGCATAGTCGGTCTGGAGGTTTGACGATCACTTCAGTCCCTCCACCAGATAAAGGTCGGCGAGCATGCGGTGGTAGCCGTAAACGCATGTCTTGGCGTCGGAGGTCATGAGAACCGGGCCAATGTTCTCAACTCCGGCAGGATCGGCCGGCATCAACTGCCTCCAGAGAGAGCGTTTCCCGGTTTGAAGGTCGAGGCGATCAACCCGCGCCGGCAGTTCTCCCGGCTGGTACAGGTAGAGCGAGTGTCCGTCCGCGCTCCACGTGATCGGTTGCTCCCCAGGGCTGAATCCGGGAATCACACGCGGCTCACCACCAGCAACGGAGTACAGATATCCTCTTTGGTCCGGACCGATTGCAGCTACCAATTGGGAGTCCGGAGAGATGGCGAACGCGGTCCCGTGGATGCCCTCCGGAGAGATAGGTTGGCTCTTGCCGGATTCCAGCTCATACACGTAGAGCCTTACTCCCTTGCCCGGCTCATTCGCCGAAAACAGAACCCGCTTCCCATCGGGAAACCAGCGCCCCCAGTTGTGGTTGACGTTGTCGTTGGTCAAGTCCTTGGGTTGTCCCGCTCCTGTGGGCAACAATTTGAGCTGTGATGGAGAACCCTGGGTCTGGGTAATCGCCCATTTCCCATCGGGTGACAGGGCAATAGCTCCCCCTTCCCCGAGCAGGACTGCGGGAGACCCATCCGTTTTGCGGATGTAAACCCCGTAGGTGTATCCGCTGGACTTCGAATAGGCAAGAGAACCGCCGCCACCCTCCTCGTCAAATAGCAAAGTCTTGCCATCCTCTGACAGGTCCGCTGGATACGTGTAATCCAGCCAGGAAAGTTCGCGTTGTTTCTCGTCGCCGGGGGCAAATCCCATCAGCTCGCGGCGCCAGGTGGCCCGCACCAGAAGCACCCGTCCGTCTTTGGCAATGTCTAACAGCATCAAGGCGCCAGGCACTCGCGCCACGATGCGCTGCTTGCCATCCAATGAAATGGCGTAGAGCGTGCGATCCGTGCCTGACTGGCTGGCTGTGAACCACACTTCCTTGCCGTCCGGCGACCATGCAATCCCTTGAATGGTGAACCATTCTCCGGTCAACGTCTTCTTGTTGCCGGCCAGATCCACGACGGCGAGCGAGCCGCTGTCGTCCCCCTGAATCGGGTGGTCTGCGAACGCAATCCGGTCTCCCTGGGGAGAAACGCGGGGATGGCCGATCCAGCTGCCCGTCTGATAGAGCGACTTGCCAATCGGAAATTCCAATCGGTTCATCCCGCCGAAATCGCGTACCACCAGAAAATTGGTGCCGTCGGGCGCCCAGTCGGCCCATTGCACGTGTTCCAGGACTTCGCGTGGCGCCCCGCCTGCCAGCGGCGCCCTCGCCAGAGTGCCCATGCTCACCCATGTACCGATGGCCTTGCTGTCCAGCAAGACACCCATTTCCGCGGTGGAGGAGACGGACATGAGCTGCGTCCGGCTCAGGCCCATCGAGCGGGATTCCGGAGCTTCCGGGCGCGCCGTGAACACATCCAGCGGGTTGCCCTGCCAGGCGGCGCTGTACAGGATCGTCTGCCCGTCGGGAGCGAAGCGCGCCGAACGGATGCTGCCGCGCCGGAACGTAAGCTGTTTGTAAACCGGTGGAGGTATCGGAGGCGTCGAGAAAAGCGCCTTGCCGCCAAAGAGGCCTACAGCCAGCGCGAGTAACACACTGCAAGCCAGAACCACGAGTCCGAGAGTTTTCCGGCGCGGCTCCGGTACGATTTTGGTGGTTCCACTGTCGCCCACCGCCGGCGCCATAGCTTCCTGGCTCACGGAGGTGCGCGACGAATCGAGCTCTCGCTTCAGGCGCTTCAGGTCAGCGCGCATTTCGGCGGCCGACTGGCAGCGCAGGTCGCGGTCTTTCTCCAATGCCTTGCTGATGATTTCTTCCAGCTTAAGCGGTAAGTCTGGATTCAGGCGGATGGGCGCGGTCGGAGTACGGTTCAGGATGCCTTCGGCGATGACCGCGGAGGTCTCCCCGCGAAATGGCAACGTTCCAGTGGCCATTTCATAGAGAACGACGCCAAATGAGAACAGGTCGGTGCGCGCATCCAGTTCCTTGCCTCGCACCTGCTCCGGTGACATGTAGGCCACCGTGCCCACTGCCGTCCCTGGACTGGTGAGGTCGTGCCGGCCCACGCCCGTCTTGGTTTGGCTGTCGCCAACGGCCGACTTGCTGGCTTCCGTGATCTTGGCCAGTCCAAAATCAAGTATTTTGGCGTGTCCGCGCTCGGTCACAAAGATGTTCGCGGCCTTGATGTCGCGATGCACGATGCTCTTGGCATGCGCCGCCTCCAGCGCCTCCGCCACCTCGATGCCGATCTGCAACAGCCGCTCCAACTCCAGGGGACGCCCATTGATCATGTGCTTCAGCGTCTCGCCACCGAGGCACTCCA